>JBKCTS010000085.1:0-10179 GCA_046318695.1 Acidovorax sp. | reverse complement strand
GCTGCTCCAGCACATCGGCCGAAAGGTTTTGTGCCTCATCGATGATCAGGACGGTATTGCGGCCAGCGCCATGCGCCGCCAGCAGGGATGCATTGAGCGGGTCGATGTAGTCCTTGACGGTTTCGATGCCCGATGCGCCCGGCTTGTACGGCACGCCGAATTCATCGCACACCGAGCGCAGCAGCTCGTGCACGGTGAGCTTGGGATTGAAGATGTACGCCACGTTGCAGTGGCTGGGTATCTGCTCGAGAAAGCAGCGACACACGGTGGTCTTGCCCGCGCCGACCTCACCGGTCAGCAGCACAAAGCCGCCGCCCGCATCCAGCCCGTACAGCAGGTGGCCCAGCGCTTCGCGGTGCCGCTCGCTCATGAACAGGTAGCGCGGATCGGGCGCGATGGAAAACGGCAGGTGCCCCAGGCCGAAATACGGTGCGTACATAAGCACCGGAGGATACCGCCCCGGCGCCGACGGCCCGACAACGCACCACAAACTGGCAGGGGAAAAACCCAGGGACGGGTTTAACCCCATCAGGAGTTTCCCCTAAATTGTCGTCAGCAAGACAAGATGACGTCAAAGTGAGTTCTAGCATGGTGTTCACCAAGCAGACACGGGCTTGCGTCGCCGGCAGTCACCGGGCCGACACGTTCTCACCTTCAGGAAGCCGCCATGCTGACCACGTTCCCGCAACTGTTGCTCAAGCACGCGACCGAGCGCCCCCAGGCGCCCGCCCTGCGCGAAAAAGAATACGGCATCTGGCAAACCCACCACTGGGCCGATCTGGCGCGCCTGGTGGAACAAGTCGCTGCCGGCCTGCACCAGGCGGGCCTGCAGCGCCACGAGCACATGGTGGTGATTGGCGCCAACCGCCCCCGCCTGTACGCCACCATGCTGGCCGCGCAATCGCTGGGCGCCATCCCAGTGCCGCTGTACCAGGATGCTGTGGCGGCCGAATGCGTGTTCCCGCTCAACAGCGCCGAAGTGCGCTTTTGCCTGGTGGAAGACCAGGAGCAGGTCGACAAGATGCTGGAAATCCGCGAGCAGTGCCCGCAGATCAGCCACATTTTTTATGACGACCCGCGCGGCCTGCGCAAGTACGAGGAGGCAGGCCTGGCCTCGCTGGACTCGCTGATCGAATCGGGCAAGGCCTTCACCGCCAGCCACCCCGACTGGTTCAAGGCCGAGGTAGCCAAGGTCCGGCCCGATGACGTGGCCGCGATGTTCTTCACTTCGGGTACCACTGGCAACCCCAAAGGCGTGGTGCACACGCACAGCACCTTGCTCGACCGCGCCTGGGCTGGTGCCGAGTTCGACAAACTCACCAGCAGCGAAGAAGTGCTGGCCTACCTGCCGCCCGCCTGGATCGGCCAAAACATCTTCAGCTACGCGCAGTGGCTGGCCTGCGGCTATGTGGTCAACTGCCCCGAGTCGGCCAGCACGGTGACCATCGACTTGAAGGAAGTCGGCCCCACCTACTACTTTGCACCGCCGCGCATTTTTGAAGGCCTGCTGACCAGCGTGATGATCCGCATGGAAGATGCGGGCACCCTCAAGCGCAAGATGTTCGAGGCCTGCATGCGCGTGGCCAAACGCGTGGGCCCGGCCCTGATGGATGGACAGCCTGTGGGCGCGCTGGACCGCATCCAGTACGCGCTGGGCAACCTGCTGGTGTACGGGCCGCTGCGCAACAACCTGGGGTTCAGTCGCGTGCGCGTGGCCTACACGGCGGGCGAAGCCATCGGGCCTGACCTGTTCACCTTCTACCGCTCCATCGGCATCAACTTGAAGCAGCTGTACGGCTCCACCGAGACCGCCGTGTTCGTCTGCCTGCAGCCCGACAACCAGGCCCGCGCCGACACGGTGGGCGTGCCAATCCGTGGCGTGGAGATCAAGGTGGCCGACAACGGCGAGATCCTGGTCAAGTCGGCCGGTCTGCTCAAGGAGTACTACAAGAACCCCGCCGCCACCGCCGAGGTGCTGACTGCCGACGGCTGGTACCACACCAGCGATGCAGGCTTTCTGGACGCACAAGGCCACCTCAAGATCATCGACCGCGTCAAGGATGTGGGCCGCATCGTGGGCGGCGCCAATGACGGCGCGATGTTTGCGCCCAAGTATGTGGAGAACAAGCTTAAGTTCTTTCCGCACATCAAGGAAGTGGTGGCCCTGGGCGACAAGCGCGAGAAGGTGTGCGTGATGGTCAACATCGACTTCGACGCCGTGGGCAACTGGGCCGAGCGCCGCAACCTGCCCTATGCCGGCTACACCGACCTGGCGCAAAAGCCCGAGGTGTATGAACTCATCCGCGAATGCATCGAGAAAGTGAACGCAGACCTGGCCTCTGACGCCATGCTGGCGGGCAGCCAGATCAGCCGCTTTTTGGTGCTGCACAAGGAGCTCGATGCCGATGACGGCGAACTCACCCGCACCAACAAGGTCCGCCGCGGCTTCATCGCCGACAAGTACAGCGTGCTGGTGGACGCCCTCTACTCTGGCCGCACCGAGCAGTACATCGAGACCCAGGTGAAGTTCGAAGACGGTCGCACGGGCAGCGTGAGCGCCACGCTCAAGCTGTCGGACGCCAAAACGTTCGCGCCCGTCAAACGCGCCGCCTGAGCGCGCCAGGAAGCCAACCCATGAGCACCAAGAAGATCGGCGACGTCATTCTCGACGTCAACAACATCAGCCTGCGGTTCGGCGGCGTGAAGGCGCTGACCGACATCTCCTTCAATGTGAAGGAGCACGAGATCCGCGCCATCATCGGCCCCAATGGCGCCGGCAAGAGCTCCATGCTCAACTGCATCAACGGCGTGTACACGCCGCAGGACGGATCCATCACGTTCCGCGGCAAGACCTTCTCACACATGAACTCGCGCCAGGTGGCCGAGATGGGTGTGGCGCGCACCTTTCAGAACCTGGCGTTGTTCAAGGGCATGAGCGTGATCGACAACATCATGACCGGCCGCAACCTCAAGATCAAAAGCAACCTGCTGCTGCAGGCGCTGCGCATCGGCCCGGCCGAGCGCGAGGAAATCCGCCACCGCGAATACGTCGAGCACATCATCGACTTCCTGGAAATCCAGGCCCACCGCAAGACCCCTGTGGGCCAGTTGCCCTATGGCCTGCAAAAGCGCGTGGACCTGGGCCGGGCGCTGGCCATGGAGCCCCAAGTGCTGCTGCTGGACGAACCCATGGCCGGCATGAACGTGGAAGAAAAACAAGACATGTGCCGCTTCATCCTGGACGTGAACGATGAGTTCGGCACCACCATCGTGCTCATCGAGCACGACATGGGTGTGGTGATGGACATCAGCGACCGCGTGGTGGTGCTGGACTACGGCAAAAAGATCGGTGACGGCACGCCCGACGAGGTGCGCAGCAACCAGGACGTGATCCGCGCCTATCTGGGCACATCCCACTGACGCCGCGACGCACAGGAGACTGGACCATGGGATTTTTCCTCGAAACACTGATCGGCGGCCTGATGGCCGGCATGCTGTACTCGCTGGTCGCGCTGGGCTTCGTGCTCATCTACAAGGCCTCGGGCGTGTTCAACTTTGCTCAGGGGGCGATGGTGCTGTTTGCAGCGCTGGCCATGGCGCGGTTTGCGGAATGGGTGCCGCGCTGGACGGGCCTTGACAGCCCCGTCATGGCCAATCTGATCGCCTTCGTGCTGGCGGGCGCGGTGATGTTCGTTGTGGCCTGGCTCATAGAGCGCCTGGTGTTGCGCCACCTGGTCAACCAGGAAGGTGCCACGCTGCTCATGGCGACCCTGGGCATTACCTACTTCCTGGAGGGCGTGGGCCAGACGATCTTTGGCAGCGACATCTACAAGATCGACATCGGCATGCCCAAGGACCCTGTGTTCGTGCTCGATTCCATGTTTCCCGGTGGCCTGCTGATCAACAAGGAGGACGTGATTGCTGCAGCCCTTGCTGCCGCGCTGGTGGTGGCCCTGTCCCTCTTTTTTCAGAAAACCAGCACCGGCCGCGCCCTGCGCGCCGTGGCAGACGACCACCAGGCGGCGCAGTCCATCGGCATTCCGCTCAACCGCATTTGGGTGATCGTGTGGTGCGTGGCTGGCGTGGTGGCCCTGGTGGCCGGGATGATCTGGGGCAGCAAGCTCGGCGTGCAGTTCTCGCTGGCCACGGTGGCCCTGCGGGCCCTGCCGGTGGTGATCCTGGGCGGCCTCACGTCCGTGCCGGGCGCCATCATCGGCGGACTGATCATCGGCGTGGGCGAGAAGCTGTCGGAGGTGTACCTGGGCCCGTATGTGGGCGGTGGCATCGAAATCTGGTTTGCCTATGCGCTGGCCCTGGTGTTCCTGCTGTTCAGACCACAGGGGCTGTTTGGGGAAAAAATCATTGATCGCGTGTGAAACACGTGATCCGCCCGAAGGGTGCTTCGCGAAGCGATGAATGATTTTTCAGCGAAGGGCACGCAGTGCCCGCAGCCAAAAGATCCCCCGGAAGGCTCACAAGGAGAAATAAAACATGCTCTACCGCGAAAACGGCCAGTTCAAGACCAGTTACCGGGCCGATCAGCAGATCTTCCCGATCGCGCAGGACCGCATCTTCATCGCACTGCTGCTGGCCGTGGCCTTTGTGGTGGTGCCCTTACTGGCCACCGACTACTTTTTCCGCGCCATCCTGATCCCTCTCGTGATCATGTCGCTGGCTGCGCTGGGTGTGAACATTCTGGTGGGCTACTGCGGGCAGATCTCGCTCGGCTCAGGCGCGTTCATGGCCGTGGGGGCCTACGGGGCCTACAACTTCTTCATGCGTGTGCCCGGTCTGCCGCTCATTCCCGCGCTGATATTGGGCGGGCTGTGCGCCACGTTCTTTGGCATCCTGTTTGGCCTGCCCAGCCTGCGGGTCAAGGGCCTGTACCTGGCGGTGGCCACGCTGGCCGCGCAGTTCTTCAGCGACTGGATGTTCCTTCGCATCAAATGGTTCACGCTGGACACGCCCTCGGGCTCGGTGTCGGTATCCAACCTGCAGGTGTTCGGCCTGCCGATCGAGTCGGCCACCAGCAAGTACCTGTTCTGCCTGGCGATCCTGGTGGTGGTAGCCCTGCTGGCCAAGAACCTGGTTCGGGGCGCCATTGGCCGCGAATGGATGGCGATCCGCGACATGGACGTGGCCGCCGCGGTGATCGGCATCCGCCCCATGTACGCCAAGCTCAGCGCGTTTGCCGTCAGCTCGTTCATCGTCGGCATGTCGGGTGCCTTGTGGGCTTTTGTCTACCTGGGCTCGTGGGAGCCCGGCGCCTTCTCGGTCGACATGTCGTTCCGGCTGCTGTTCATGGTCATCATCGGCGGTATGGGCTCCATCATGGGCAGCTTCTTTGGTGCTGCCTTCATCGTGGTGTTGCCCATTGCGCTTAACCAGTTCCTGCCCGCCTTGGTCGGCCTGTTCGGCCTGACCATCTCGACGGCCACCATCGTGCATGCCGAGTTCATGATCTTCGGCGCACTGATCGTGTGGTTCCTGATCGTGGAACCCCATGGGCTGGCCAAGCTGTGGTCCATCGGCAAGCAAAAGCTGCGCCTGTGGCCGTTCCCGCACTGATCAGGCCCACCCACACCGAATGCCCGTATGACGACCGTTTTCCCATCAGAGGCTTGTGTACCCGCGCCGCTGCCTGCGCAGCGCGCGGGGCACGCAAAAGCCCGTCCGTGTGACCTCTCGACCCTTTATCCACAGGAGACAACCATGAAGCTTCGCAATGTCGTGATCGCTGTAGCCGCGCTGGCCGCCGGCATGTCCACGCTGTCCACCAGCGCCTATGCCCAGGCCAAGGAGCAATACATCCCGGTGCTGTCCTACCGCACCGGCCCCTTCGCGCCCAACGGCGCGCCCTGGGCCAATGGCTTCGTGGACTACCTCAAGCTCGTCAATGCACGCGGAGGTATCAATGGCGTGAAGCTCTCGTTTGAAGAGTGCGAGACCGGCTATGACACCGCCCGCAGCGTCGAATGCTACGAGCGCCTCAAGGGCAAGGGGGCGTCGTTCGTGCAGCCGCTGTCCACCGGGGCCACCTTTGCCATCACCGAGAAGGCCCCGGCCGACAAGGTCCCCGTGGTGACCATCGGCTACGGCCGCTCGGAAAGCGCCGACGGTTCGGTGTTCAAGTGGAACTTCCCCATCGCTGGCACCTACTGGGTGGCGAGCGACGCCATCATCCAGGCGATTGGCAAAAAGGAAGGCGGCCTCGACAAGCTCAAGGGCAAGAAGATCGCGCTGATCTACCACGACAGCCCCTTCGGCAAGGAACCCATCCCGCTGCTGCAGGAGCGCTCGCGCATGCATGGCTTTGACCTGCAGATGTTGCCCGTGACCTCTCCTGGCGTTGAGCAAAAGGCCACCTGGTTGCAGGTGCGCCAGGCACGGCCGGACTACGTGGTGCTGTGGGGCTGGGGCGTGATGAACTCCACCGCCATCAAGGAGGCCCAGGCCACGGGTTATCCGCGCGAAAAGATGTACGGCGTGTGGTGGGCCGGTGCCGAGCCTGACGTCAAGGACGTGGCCGACGGCGCCAAGGGCTACAACGCCGTGACGATGCAACACGGCGCAGAGCCGCAGTCCAAGGTCGTCAAGGACGTGCTGGCCATGGTGCACGACAAGGGCCAGGGCACAGGGCCCAAGGACGAAGTGGGTCAGGTGCTGTACATGCGCGGAGCGATGAGCGCCATGCTCGGCATTGAAGGCATCCGCGCGGCGCAGGAGCGCTTTGGCAAGGGCAAGGTCATGACCGGCGAGCAGGTGCGCTGGGGCCTGGAGAACCTGAACCTCACGCAGCAAAAGCTCGACGCACTGGGCTTTGCCGGCGTGATGCGCCCCATCAGCACGTCATGCGCCGACCACATGGGCGCAGCCTGGGCGCGCATCCATACATGGGATGGCAAGGCCTGGAAGTTCACCTCCGACTGGCTGCAGGCTGACGATCAGATCATCAAGCCGCTGGTGAAGTCCACCGCTGCCAAGTACGCCACCGAAAAGAAGCTGGCCCCTCGCACGCCGGAAGACTGCCAGTCTTGAGGTCATCGCCCTGAGGCGCTGGCGCGCCTTCCCCTTCTACCCTAGCGCTTCGCGCTGGGAGAAGGGGCAATAGCGCCTCGCCAGTGTTCGCGGCTGTGTTTGCAGCCGCCAACCGAAAGGGTTGCACCGCAAGCTTTTCGATTGGTACAGGAAGGCAACACCATGGACTCCAACAGCAACGTCGTTCTCAACGTCAACGGCATCGAGGTCATCTATAACCACGTGATCCTGGTGCTCAAGGGCGTATCCCTGCAGGTGCCTGAGGGATCCATCGTGGCCATCCTGGGCGGCAATGGGGCGGGCAAGACAACCACGCTGCGCGCCGTCTCCAACCTGCTCAAGGGCGAGCGCGGCGAAGTGACCAAGGGCAGCATCGAGCTGCGCGGCGAACGCATCGAAAACCTCTCACCCGCAGACCTGGTCAAGCGCGGCGTGGTGCAGGTCATGGAGGGGCGGCACTGCTTTGCCCACCTGACGATTGAAGAGAACCTGATGACCGGCAGCTACACCCGCACCAGCAAGGCCGAGATCGCGGCCAACCTGGAGAAGGTCTACACCTACTTTCCGCGTCTGAAAACGCGGCGCACCTCGCAGGCCGCCTACACCTCGGGCGGCGAGCAGCAGATGTGCGCGATTGGCCGCGCGCTCATGGCCAACCCCAGCATGGTGCTGCTCGACGAGCCCTCGATGGGTCTCGCGCCGCAGATCGTGGAAGAGGTGTTCAACATCGTCCAGGACCTCAACACCAAGGAGAAGGTGACCTTCCTGCTGGCCGAGCAGAACACCAACATGGCGCTCAAATATTCGGACTTCGGCTACATCATGGAAAGCGGCCGGGTGGTGATGGACGGCGCCGCCAGCGACCTGGCCAACAACGAGGACGTCAAGGAGTTCTACCTGGGCATGGGCGGCGGCGAGCGCAAAAGTTTCAAGGATGTCAAAAGCTACAAGCGGCGCAAGCGCTGGTTGGCTTAGGGTGCCCCCCGTGGCGCTGCGCGCCTTCCCCCTCAGGGGACGCCACCAGCGCGGCGGGGCGGCCCTTGCGCGGTGGCGCTGGCCTCGGCCGCGCCAGCATTCCAGGCTTCGCACCTTTTCAGACTTTGAACGAAATACTCCTGATTTCATAGCATTCCGCATCCACCAAACGGGCGTGATGAGCCAATTTCACTCATAACCACCTCACAAGGAACCCCCGGCATGAGCACGTTTTATGACGCCCTGGAGACGCGCAGCCCCGCCGAGCGCGAAGCGGCGCTGATGGCGGCGCTACCCAAGCAGATTGCCCATGCCCAGCAGGCATCTGCCGCGTTTGCCAGCATTCTTTCGGGCGTGGATGCGCCAACAGTCACCAGCCGCGAGGCGCTGGCGCAGTTACCCGTCACGCGCAAGTACGAATTGCTGGAGCGCCAGCAGGCGGGCCGCGCGACCAACGTGTTTGGCGGATTCAGTGCGCTGGGGTTCGGGCCGGGCATGACGCGCGTGTTTGCCAGCCCCGGCACCATCTACGAGCCCGAGGGCACGCGGCGCGACTACTGGCGCATGGCGCGCGCCATCCATGCGGCGGGCTTCCGGCCGGGCGAGCTGATCCACACCAGCTTCAGCTACCACTTCGTGCCCGCGGGTTCGATGATGGAGACGGGAGCGCATGCGCTGGGCTGCACGGTCTTCCCCGGTGGCACAGGCCAGACGGAGCAGCAGGTGCAGGCCATGGCCGAACTGCGTCCGGCGGGCTACATCGGCACGCCCAGCTTCCTCAAGATCATCATCGAGAAGGCCGCCGAACTGGGCGTGGCGCTGCCCAGCGTGACCAAGGCCCTCGTGTCGGGCGAGGCGTTTCCGCCCAGCCTGCGCGACTGGTTTGGCGAGCGTGGGATCGCGGGCTACCAGTGCTACGCGACGGCCGACCTGGGGCTGATTGCGTATGAAACCGCCGCGCGCGAAGGGCTGGTGCTCGATGAAGGTGTGATCGTCGAAATCGTGCGCCCCGGCACCGGCGACCCGGTCCCTGAAGGCGAGGTGGGCGAGCTGGTCATCACCACGCTCAACCCCGACTATCCGCTGATCCGGTTTGGCACCGGCGACCTGTCGGCCGTGCTGCCCGGCCACTGCCCCACGGGCCGCACCAACACCCGCATCAAGGGCTGGATGGGCCGCGCCGACCAGACTACCAAGGTGCGCGGCATGTTTGTGCACCCCGGGCAGGTGGCATCCATCGCCAAGCGCTTTCCGCAGGTGCTGCGCGCGCGGCTCGTGGTCAGCGGCGAGATGGCCAATGACCAGATGGTGCTCAAAGTCGAAACCATGGAAACCGCCGAAGGTCTGGCGCGCCAGTTGGGCGAAGCGATACGCGAGGTGACCAAGCTGCGCGGCGATGTGGAGATGGTCGCCCCCGGCGCCCTGCCCAACGATGGCCGCATGATCGAGGATGCGCGCAGCTACCGCTGAGCTCGGCACAGCGCCGGCAGCCCTGCCGGCGGCGGCCACCGAAAGCGCTGCACTGGCAGGAGCGGGCAGTCCCCTTGTTGCGCTGGCTCAAGCAGATGGCAGTTCGCGCTCCTGAGTCACGCGCGCAAGCGCAGTGTTTACCCCTATATAAGCTATTTATTAAATAGCACACAAGTCAATATAGGAAAGCCTTAAACGCCTGTTTTCTGAAATACCCTGCTGCTGGCGTGCTACGTAATATCCGCAATGCAGCCGTCCAATGCGGTGGCTACCATCAACTGTCTTTCACCAGGAGCACCCATGAAAAAGATGTTGAACCTTGCATTGATCGCTGCAGCCGCCGTCACCGCTTTTGGCGCACACGCCCAAGACTTCCCAGCCAAGGACAAGCTCATCACGATCGTCGTGCCGTTCACGGCTGGCGGCCCCACCGACCGCGTGGCACGTGACCTGGCCGAATCTCTGCGCAAGCCGCTGGGCGCCTCCGTGGTCGTGGACAACACCGCTGGTGCCGGTAGCTCGATCGGCGCGGCCCGCGTGGCCCGCGCCGCGCCGGATGGCTACACGCTGCTGCTCAACCACATTGCCATGGCGACGATGCCCGCGTTGTACCGCAAGCTGGCCTTCAACGTGCCGAACGACTTCGAATACCTGGGCATGATCAACGAAGTGCCCATGACGCTGATCGCACGGCCT
>JBKCTS010000084.1:0-5268 GCA_046318695.1 Acidovorax sp. | reverse complement strand
GCACACCCTCAAGGTAGCTCTTGGCCTCGCGGATGATGTGACGCGCCACGAATTCGGGGGTGTCCTCGAACATGTGGATGAAGCCATGCAACTCGCGCAGGATGTCGTTGGGCAGGTGGCGGCTGGTCTTGGTCTCGCCGTGCACATAAATGGGCACTTCCGTGTTCTTGCGGCGCACTTCGCCGATGAAATTGCGCAGGCTCAGCACGGCGGGGTCCAGGTCGGGGCCCGGGGTGAACTCCTCGTCATCGATGGACAAAATAAACGCACTGGCGCGGCTTTGCTGCTGGGCAAACTGCGACAGATCGCCATAGCTGGTAACGCCCACCACCTCGAAGCCCTCGGCCTCAATGGCCTGCGCAAGCGCGCGAATGCCCAGGCCCGAGGTGTTCTCGGAACGATAGTCCTCATCGATGATGATGATCGGAAAACGAAACTTCATGCGCAGCCTCCGTGCAACCGTGCCCTGCCCCGGCAAAAATCAAAAGAGCCGCGAAGTGTAAGGAATAACGTTGACATGCCTATGTCGCGTCATTTTTTTGGACCAAAATGTGGCGAACTGAATACATCCAAAACGGGGGGCTGAGCATGGAGCAATCCACAATTTGGTGGCTGGCTGCGGGCATTGTGGTTGCGGCGGAGCTTCTGACCGGAAGTTTTTATCTGCTGATGCTTGCGCTTGGCCTGGCCGCAGCCGCAATCGCGGCGCACCTGGGCATCGAGCTGCCGCTGCAAATGGTGAGCGCGGCGGTGGTGGGCGGCGGTGCGGTGGCAGCCTGGCATTGGGCCAAGAAAAAGCGCCCTGGCGATCCATCGCCCCGGGCCGAACGCAGCGTCAACCTGGATGTCGGGGAAACCATCTACATCGATGCCTGGAGCCCCGACGACACCGCGCTGGTGAAATACCGCGGCGCGCAGTGGACGGCGATGCACCGCCCCGGCGTGACACCGGCCACCGGCATGCACCGCGTGGCAGAACTGGTCGGCAACAGACTGCTGGTGGATCCGGCCTGAAAAGACCTGAAGACGTGTTCCTTTCGCTCAACCTTTCAAAGAAACGAGGACTCCGTGGAAATCGCCATCGTCATTTTGGTCATTGCCGTGATCTTTATCGCGCGGTCTGTCAAGGTCGTCCCGCAACAAAACGCCTGGGTCAAGGAACGCCTTGGAAAATACGCGGGCACCCTCAGCCCCGGGCTGAACTTTCTGGTTCCCTTTATCGAGAAGGTGGCTTACAAGCACAGCCTCAAGGAAATCCCCCTTGATGTACCCAGCCAAATTTGCATCACGCGCGACAACACGCAACTGCAGGTCGATGGCATCCTGTACTTTCAGGTGACGGACCCGATGCGCGCCAGCTACGGCTCCAGCAACTACATCGTGGCCGTCACGCAACTGGCGCAAACCTCGCTGCGCTCGGTGATCGGCAAGCTGGAGCTGGACAAGACGTTCGAAGAACGCGACATCATCAACGCCCAGGTCGTGCAAGCCATCGACGAGGCAGCGCTGAACTGGGGCGTGAAGGTGCTGCGTTACGAGATCAAAGACCTCACACCACCCAAAGAAATCCTGCACGCCATGCAGGCCCAAATCACCGCCGAGCGTGAAAAGCGCGCCCTGATCGCCGCATCCGAAGGCCGACGCCAGGAGCAGATCAACATCGCCACGGGCGAGCGCGAGGCCTTCATCGCCCGATCCGAAGGCGAAAAGCAGGCCGTCATCAACAAAGCCCAGGGCGAAGCCGAATCCATCAAGGCCGTGGCCGAGGCCACCGCGCAGGCTATCGAACGCGTCGCCACCGCCATCCGGCAGCCCGGCGGCGAACAGGCCGTGCAATTGAAGGTGGCCGAAAAGGCAGTGGACGCCTACAGCCGGGTGGCGCAAGACGCCACCACAACGCTGATCGTGCCCAGCCAAATGACCGAGGTCTCAGCCCTGATCAGCTCCGCCATGAAGATGGTGCAGGCCCAGCAACGCCCGGGCTGAGCGCCGCAAACAACGCACCCACGCACGGCGATCGGGCACGACACGGTTTTGAGTGCCCGATCGCGTGCAACACGACACCCACATCCTGGGCACCTGCGCCAGCGCCTTTTTTGCAGTCGCGCCGCCCACCCGGCCCAAAGCCCCTTTTGCCTTGGCTATAATCGTGGGCTTCGGAGAGGTGGATGAGCGGTTTAAGTCGCACGCCTGGAAAGCGTGTGTGGGCTAATCCCCACCGCGGGTTCGAATCCCGCCCTCTCCGCCAGTAAGCAAGCGAACAAGCGCCCCTCGGGGCGTTTTGTTTTTCTACCCCCCAAAGAGCCAGCCTAAAAAATTCGCGCCTGGATAGGACGGGTTGCGCGGCGTGCTGGTGATGCGGTGACGCCGGTCAGGGCACTGCGGCGGTGGTTTGACTAAATCCGAACAACCTCCGCTGGGCGATTCAACCAAAAAAGCGGCAGTTGGATGCATTTGCCAGCGCTGCTGTTGGGGTGCCAGGCGAGGCGCGACGACGCGGCAGGCTCGTGCCTGCGGGGAAAAGCAACACCGCATGGCGCTCCAAAAGCGGCGCTGGCAAGTGCATGGCGCTGCCACCCCAAAGGTGAGACTGCAAAAACAACCCAAGGCTCGAGTCCGAGCGGTGTGCGGCAAGATTACAAACGGTGAACTGCCGTTTTTAGGGTCAAGGCACTGGTGCCCCGGCAGGGCCGGGCGCGCTGTACTTTCTGAGCCCCTCAACAAAAGACCCTGCCAGCTTTCACTGACAGGGTCTTTTAGGGTCAAGCGCGCTGGGCGCGGCGGCAGGCGGTCGGCGGCAGCGCGTTTATCCGCGCAACGGCCAGACCGCTACGGCCTTAACGGGTCAGTCCGCCTGCTTGCGCAAGAACGCCGGGATCTCCAGGTCGTCCATACCGCCTGAGGAAAGGGCATCCACACGCGCAGCAGCCTGGGTGCGGTTGGTGCGCCATACGCTCGGCACCGACATGCCGCCGTAGTCCGCTTGCGAGCTACCCGCATGCACACCGGGCACGCCAGGCACCCCCCCAGGCACACCTCCCGCCGCTCCTGCACCCGCCACAGGCATCGGGAAGGCCATGTTGTCGGTACCGGTGCGCAGGCCACCCTGCACCACCGAGATCGGCTGGCGGCGGGCGCTGGCCCGCGACAGGCCCGTGGCCACCACAGTCACACGGATCTCGTCGCCCAGGTTCTCGTCGTACGCGGCACCAAAAATAACGTGTGCATCGGTCGAGGCATAGGCGTTGATGGTATTCATGGCCTGGCGGGACTCCGACAGCTTGAGGCTGCCCTTGCTGGCCGTGACCAGCACCAGCACGCCCTTGGCCCCCGACAGGTCGATGCCTTCGAGCAGCGGGCAGGCAATGGCCTGCTCGGCAGCGATGCGGGCACGGTCGGGGCCACTGGCTGTCGCCGTGCCCATCATGGCCTTTCCGGGCTCGCCCATCACGGTACGCACGTCTTCGAAGTCGACGTTCACCTGGCCGTACTCGTTGATGATTTCAGCAATACCGCCCACAGCGTTTTTGAGCACGTCGTTGGCATGCGCGAAAGCCTGGTCCTGGGTCACGTCATCACCCAGCACATCGAGCAGCTTCTCGTTGAGCACCACGATCAGCGAATCCACATTGGCTTCCAGCTCGGCCAGGCCTTCGTCGGCATTCTTCATGCGGCGGCCACCCTCCCAGTCGAACGGTTTGGTGACCACGCCAACGGTGAGGATGCCCATTTCTTTCGCTACGCGGGCAATCACGGGCGCGGCACCCGTGCCGGTACCCCCGCCCATGCCGGCGGTGATGAACAGCATGTGCGCGCCCTGGATGGCGTCGCGAATATCGTTCACGGCCGCCTCGGCGGCGTCGCGGGCCTTCTCTGGCTTGCCACCGGCACCCAGGCCACTGCCGCCCAGCTGAATGACACGGTGAGCCGAACTGCGGGTCAGCGCCTGTGCGTCGGTGTTGGCGCTGACGAATTGCACGCCCTGCACAGATCGCGCAATCATGTGCTCGACGGCGTTGCTGCCGCCGCCGCCCACGCCGATCACCTTGATCTGGGTGCCCTGGTTGAATTCTTCGGCTTCGATCATTTCAATGGTCATCTTGTAGCTCCTGGTTCTAGATACGGTTGCAATTGCCAAATAGTGAAAGTGTGTTCGGGGGGGGGCGGACGCGCGGTGGTCCTGTGCATCGCCATCGCTCCCTGGGTCTTGGAGTAGGGCTTCCACGCGCACGACGGTGGGTATGGGTCATGGTCAAAAATTCCCCACGATGAAGTCTTTGAAGCGGCCGAAAGCGGTCTTCACGGAGCCGCTTTTTTGCGCCACCTTGAATCCACGAAGGCGGGCCAGGCGTGCCTCCTCCAGCAGTCCCATGACCGTGGAAGCGCGCGGTTGGGAAACCATGTCCGACAGGGCGCTGGAGTACTTCGGAACCCCGCGCCGCACGGGCTTGAGGAAGATGTCCTCGCCCAACTCGATCATGCCGGGCATCACCGAGCTGCCACCCGTGAGCACGATGCCCGACGACAGTACCTCTTCATAGCCTGACTCGCGAATCACCTGCTGCACCAGCGAAAAAATCTCTTCGACGCGGGGCTCGATCACGCCCGCCAGCGCCTGCTTGCTCAGCATGCGCGGGCTGCGGTCGCCCAGACCGGGCACTTCCACCTGGCTTTCGGGGTCGGCCAGCAATTGCTTGGCGTAGCCGCTTTCAACCTTGATGTCCTCGGCGTCCTTGGTGGGCGTGCGCAGCGCCATCGCGATGTCGCTGGTGATGAGATCGCCCGCAATCGGAATCACTGCCGTGTGGCGGATGGCGCCACCGGTGAAGATCGCCACATCGGTCGTGCCCGCGCCGATGTCCACCACCACCACGCCGAGCTCACGCTCGTCGTCGGTCAGTACCGCCTGGCTGCTGGCCAGCGGGTTGAGCAGGAGCTGCTCAACCTCCAGGCCGCAGCGGCGCACGCACTTGATGATGTTTTCGGCAGCGCTCTGGGCGCCGGTCACGATGTGGATCTTGGCCTCCAGGCGGATTCCGCTCATGCCGATGGGCTCCTTGACGTCCTGCCCATCGATCACGAATTCCTGCGGCTCCACCAGCAACAGACGCTGGTCGCTGCTGATGTTGATGGCCTTGGCGGTCTCCACCACGCGGGCCACGTCGGGCGCCGTCACCTCACGGTCTTTGACCGCCACCATGCCACTCGAGTTGATGCCCCGGATATGACTGCCCGTGATGCCGGTGTACACCCGGGTGATCTTGCAGT
>JBKCTS010000083.1:0-1689 GCA_046318695.1 Acidovorax sp. | reverse complement strand
GGCTTGTTGCGCGCGAATGGCCCGGGAACGTGCGGGAGCTGAAAGCGGTGGTCGAGTCGGCGGGAGCGCTGCTTATGCCCGATCAGCGCGAAGTGGATGCGGCGCTGCTGCGCCTGTCCAGCGGCGACACGGAGGCCTTTGGGGCATCGAACGGCGGGGCGGCCCAGGGGCAGTCTGCGGGCGGCAGCGCAGGCAGCGGGCCCGGGATAGCCGCCGACGCCTCAGCAGGCCCGCTGGATGCCGCCTTGATGGAGATGGAGCTGCGCATGGTGCGCAACACGCTGGCGGCCACAGGCGGTAACCAGTCCGAGGCGGCGCGGCGACTGGGGATTTCGCGCGTCGGGCTGGTCAAAAAACTCTCAAGGCTGGGGCTGCGCTGAATCCTGCACGCTTGCGCCATGCCCGCCTTGTCGTGATCCGCTCACAGCACCTATATCAAAAATGATAGCTGCAAAAGCTTACGCAGCAAGCGTAACCGGCCAAAAATAACAATACTTTGATGCAAGGTCTCCTCCACACCATTGCCGCCATGCCACTGCCCGTGGATGCCTGCCGCATCTTTCATGGCCGTGGTGGTTTGCATACGGGCGATGGGCAATGGGTGCTGGACGCGTATCCGCCCGTGTTCGTGCTCACCAGCTTTGCCCCGGCCAGCGACGAACAGCTCGCCCTGGTCGGACAAGCGCTGCAAACGCGCTGGGCGCAGATTGCCCCTGCGGGCGAGCCGCTGAACTGGGTTTTTCAGCAGCGTGGCGAGGCCCTGCGGCTGCAAGGGCGTGCGGACACCCGCCTGATGGCGGGCCATGTTCCCGATCCGCACGTCGTCACCGAGGCCGGGGCACGCTATCGCGTGCATGTGCTGCGCGGGCAGAACCACGGCCTTTTTCTGGACATGGCCGAGGGCCGCCGCTGGGTGGGTGACTTTGCCGCTGCGCGCCGCGACGACCGCTACGGTCTGAAGGTGCTCAACCTGTTTGCCTACACCTGCGCTTTCTCGGTGGTTGCGCTGCGGGCCGGGGCCAAGCAGGTGGTCAACGTGGACATGAGCCACGCGGCCATCGCCACCGGGCAGCACAACCACCAGCTCAACGGCAGCACCACGGGCGCTGCATTCCTGGCGCACGACATTTTCAGTAGCTGGGGCAAGCTGACGCGCAGCGGGCCCTATGGCCTGGTGATCGTGGACCCGCCCAGCTACCAAAAAGGCAGCTTCGTGGCGACCAAAGACTATGCGCGGCTGATGCGCCGCCTGCCCGACCTGCTGGCCCCTGGCGGCCACGCACTGCTGTGCCTCAATGCGCCCGAGCTGGGTGCGGATTTCTTGCGTTCACAAATGCAGGAACTGGCCCCCGACCTGGCTTTCGTCGCACGCATTGCCAACCCGCTCGCGTTTGCGGATGCGGATGAAGAGCGGTCGCTGAAGGTGCTGGTGTACTCGGCGGGTGGTCACGATTCCAGCCAGTCGTGCTGACTGGGCTCCTCCACGAAGCGGGGGGGCGCTCGCAAAGCTACCCGTGCAGGCGCGCAAGCCGGCGGCTGGTGTCCGGGGCTCGTCAGGTGGCGGCGACGAGCCCTTGCGCAAAGTGCGACGCCATCGCCTGACGGGTGCGCGCAGGATCGCGGGCTTGCAAACCGGCAAGGATTGCCCGGTGCTCGTTCAGCGAATCGGCGATGCGCCCTTCTTTGAAC
>JBKCTS010000082.1:0-1549 GCA_046318695.1 Acidovorax sp. | reverse complement strand
AGCACGGCCTTGAGTGGCGCGGGGTTGGGCTCGGCAACGCACGCTTGCACCCAGTGCAGCAGCGCCTGCCAGGTCGTGCGTGCCGCGGGCAGGTCGCCATGCCCGAGTTGATGCATCAGCAGCACAAAGCGCTCCGTCTGCCAGTGCGCGCTGGCGGCAATAGCGCCCGCGCCGCCCAGCGCCATGGTGCTGAAAATCTGGGCGTCTTCGCCCGCCAGCACGGCCAGGCGTCCGTCGGCCATCAGCGCCTGGGTCTTGGCCATGTCGCCCGCGCAGTCCTTGAGGGCGACGATGCGCGGGTGGCTGGCCAGGCTAAGCAAGGTGTCGGTGGCCAGCACAGCGCCCGTGCGGTACGGAATGTCGTAGACGATGAGCGGCACCGGGCTTGCGTCGGCAATGGTCCGGAACCAGTGCAGCAATCCCTCCTGCGAGGGCCGGATGTAGTGCGGCGCTGGCACCAGAATGCCCGCCAGCGGCGGGTACGCCGCCAGGGCCTGTATTTGCTCGATGGTCTGGCCCAGGTGGTAGCCCGAGAGGCCCATCACAACAGGTAGCCCGTGCGCGGCCTGCAGCACGGTCTCCAGCACTGCAAGCTGCTCGTGCTTTGACAACGCTGCGGCCTCGCCGGTAGAGCCGCAGGCCACCACCCCTGACACACCGGCAGCGCGCATGCGGGCTGTGAGCGCTGCAAGGGCGGCGTGGTCCACGCTGCCGTCGGGAAGAAACGGTGTGACCAGCGGGACCCAGAGCCCGCGGAAACGGAGCGGGCCTGCGTGCGAGGCGGGCGAGATCGAGGGAGCACAGAGGATGGAAGTCATGGCGCAGCAATACCCTTTGAAGGTTTCGACCGATGGAAGAACCGTCAGGCTGTGCGCACGAAAGGCCGCAAGGGCAGGGTGCCGAGGGGGCTATCTGCCAGGTGGTTCCGTCGCTCATCCGGACGGAACCACAGCTCCGGTCAGATGAGCTTTGGTTTTTTGGTTTTGCCCGCGCACGACGCTGCCACCACGGGGATGGCGGCGGTCAGGATGGCGCGGTGGATGGGCATGGTTGGCAGTATAGGTGCGGCGCGTGCTTGCGGTGCCCAGACAGGCTGGGTTGGGGCCATCGCCGTGTTCAGCGTGCAACAGGTGGCGATGGGGTGGCGTCGGCCGCAAGCGCAGGCAGTTCGGGGCATGGCCACGCCAGCAGCTCGGCCAGCCGCGTCACGATCCAGGTTGCCTCCGGCACCGACACGCCCGACTCGGCCGCGCACAGGCCAGCGTGAATGCGTCGCAGAATCTCGGCCTCGGACGGCGCCTGTACGTGGTAGAGCGTCTGCGCGTGCTCCACCAGGTGGCCAGCCAGGTCCTCGCACAGCTCGTAGCGGGCGCGCACGGTGGGGGCCTTCTCGCGCAGGCGGCCGCGTGCGTCGGAGTACACCGCCATGAACGACGGCGGAACATGGATTTGGTTGTCGTCTTCGATCATGCGTATGGCGTGTGAGACAGGGGGCGGTCGGCGTGTCAGTCCGGGGTGAACAGGCGATCAAATCGGGCCTGGTCGGCTG
>JBKCTS010000081.1:0-6549 GCA_046318695.1 Acidovorax sp. | reverse complement strand
GCATAACTCCCTGCGGTCTGGGCGGGCCCGGGCTCGGGCAGTCCACGGCGTTGCTTTTCTTGCCAATAGCCGTGCTATTGGCAAGAAAAGCGCCTTGTGGCCTATCCCGATCCGCACCAGCGCATCCTCGCGAGGGTTATGCAGAGCTTCCTTAAAGCGTCGGCAGCAAGGCCCGGACAGCGCGCGGGTAGATGATGTGCTCCTGGGTCAACACCCGCGCTGCCAGCACATCGGCCGTGTCACCCGGCACAACGGGGACCACCGCCTGATCCAGAATCGGC
The DNA here is from genome assembly GCA_046318695.1 of Acidovorax sp. GTDB lineage: Bacteria > Pseudomonadota > Gammaproteobacteria > Burkholderiales > Burkholderiaceae_C > Acidovorax. The sequence goes on along the minus strand of JBKCTS010000081.1, from coordinate 6,268 downwards.
CCCACGTCCAGCTCGGCCGTGACAAGGTGCACCGTGGCCCCCGCGAATTTGCACCCCGCGTCAATGGCGCGCTGGTGGGTGTGCAGCCCGGTGAATGCGGGCAGGAGCGATGGGTGGATGTTGACCAGCCGCCCCGCGTAACGCTGCACAAACCCGGGCGTGAGGATGCGCATGAACCCCGCCAGCACCACCAGCGCAGGCTGATAGCTGTCGATTCGCGCCGCCAGCGCGGCGTCAAAGGCCTCGCGGCTTTCAAACGCCTTGTGGTCCAACGCCTCGGTGGCAATCCCCTGGCTGCGGGCGAAACCCAGACCGGCAGCGTCGGCCTTGTTGCTGATCACGGCGGCCACCCGGGCACCGTAGCGCTGCTCCCAGTTCTCCTGCTGCGCGGCGCGGACGATGGCGGCCATGTTGGAGCCGCCGCCTGAGATCAAAATCACAATGTTCTTGTTCATTTGCCGCAGATTATCCCAGCCATGCCCTTCGATCCCACCACCCGCCCCCTGACCCCCAACGAAGCCCGCGTGCTGGCCACGCTCATGGAGAAGGCGCGAACCGTGCCCGACAGCTATCCCATGTCGCTCAACGGCCTGGTCACCGGCTGCAACCAGAAAACCAGCCGCGACCCGGTGATGCAGCTGAGCGACGCCGATGCCCAGGAGGCGCTGGATTCCCTCAAACTGCTGACCCTGGCGTTTGAAAGCAGCGGCAGCCGTACCACGCGATGGGAGCACAACTTTCAGCGCGGCATCGGCGTTCCCGAGCAGTCCGCCGTGCTGCTGGGCCTGCTCATGCTGCGCGGCCCGCAGACCGCGGGCGAGCTGCGCATCAACGCCGAGCGCTGGTACCGCTTTGCCGATATTTCCTCAGTTGAGGCCTTTCTGGACGAACTGCACGAGCGCAGCGCCGAAAAGGGCGGGCCGCTGGTGACCCTGCTGCCCAGGGCGCCCGGCGCACGCGAGCAGCGCTGGGCGCACCTGCTGTGTGGTCCGGTGGATACCAGCCACGCTGCGGCCGGGACATCCGGCACCCCCACCCATGCCGCGACCGAAGGGCTGCGCGAGCGGGTTCACGCGCTGGAGCAGGAGGTGGCCAGCCTGCGCGCCACCGTGCAGCGGCTCTGCGATGAGCTGGGCATCACCCCCGAGCCCGCGCCCATGTCGCAACCCGGACAGGACTGAAACGAACGACCGTGCTACAACGGCGCAGTCACCAGGAGACGCGCCGCATGGATCTCGCATTCACCCCCGAAGAGCAGGCTTTTCGCGAAGAAGTTCGCCGCTGGGTTCAGGCCAACCTGCCCTCGGACATATCGCACAAGGTGCACCATGCGCTGCGACTGACCCGAGACGACATGCAGGGCTGGGCCAGGATTCTCGGCAAAAAGGGCTGGCTGGCCTTCGGCTGGCCCAAGGAGTTCGGCGGCCCCGGCTGGACGGCCGTGCAAAAACACCTGTTTGAAGAAGAATGCGCGCTGGCGGGCGCGCCCCGCATCGTCCCCTTCGGCCCCGTGATGGTGGCGCCGGTGATCATGGCGTTTGGCAATGCCGAGCAGCAACGGCGCTTTCTGCCCGGCATCGCCAGCGGCGAAGTGTGGTGGAGCCAGGGCTACAGCGAACCCGGCTCCGGCTCGGACCTGGCCTCGGTCAAAACCCGTGCCGAGCGTGTGGGCGACAAGTACATCGTCAACGGCCAAAAAACCTGGACCACGCTGGGTCAGTATGGCGACTGGATGTTCAACCTGGTGCGCACCAGCAACGAAGGCAAGCCCCAGACCGGCATCAGCTTCCTGCTGGTGGACATGAAGTCGCCCGGCGTGACCGTGCGCCCCATCAAGCTGCTCGATGGCGAGTGCGAAGTCAACGAAGTGTTCTTCGACAACGTCGAGGTGCCGGTTGAAAACCTGGTGGGCGAGGAAAACAAGGGCTGGACCTACGCCAAGCACCTTTTGAGCCACGAACGCACCAACATTGCCGATGTGAACCGCAGCAAGCGCGAGCTCGAGCGCTTAAAACGCATCGCCAAGACCGAAGGCCTGTGGGACGACAGCCGTTTTCGCGACCAGATCGCTCTGCTGGAGGTGGACATCGTGGCGCTGGAAATGCTGGTGCTGCGCGTGCTGTCGGCCGAAAAAGGCGGCAAAAATTCGCTCGACATCGCAGGCCTGCTCAAGATCAGGGGTAGCGAGATCCAGCAGCGCTATGCCGAACTGATGATGCTGGCCGCCGGGCCGTTTGCCCTGCCCTTCATCGAAGAGGCCATGCAAGCGGGCTGGCAGGGCGACTTCCCCGGCGGGGCCACGGCCAATGCACCGCTGGCGTCCACGTATTTCAACCTGCGCAAGACCACGATCTACGGTGGCTCCAACGAAGTGCAGCGCAACATCGTGGCGCAGACCGTGCTGGGCTAACGCCCAGTGCGGTCCGCGCAGTGCGCGACAGGACTGCTCCCCCGGGCCCCCTCCGCGAGGGGGTTCCAGCCAGAGCTTCGCTGATTGATGCAGGCGCCAAGGCGCCACAGGCCAGCACCAGGAGAGACAGATGGATTTCGATTTTTCTGAGCAAGTACACCGCAACATCGTCGCGTAGAACGTGCTGGGCTGACGCCCAGCACGGTCCGCGCAGTGCGCGACAGGACTGCTCCCCCGTGCCCCCTCCGGGAGGGGGTTGCCTTGACCAAGGAGAGACACATGGATTTCGATTTTTCCGACGACCAGGCACAACTGCGCGATGCCGTCCGCAAGTGGGTGGAGAAGCGCTACACGTTCGAGCGCCGCCGCGCTGCCGTGGCCGCTGGTGGCTTTGACCGCGCGGCCTGGGGCGAACTGGCCGCGCTGGGCCTGACCGCGTTGACCGTGCCCGAGGCGTATGGCGGCATGGGTCAGGGCGCGATGGACGCCATGGTGGTCGCCGAGGAGTTGGGCCGCGGCAGGGTGCTGGAGCCTATCGCACAGTCGTTCATCACGAGCAGTGTGCTTGCAGGCGATGCGCCCGCTGATATGCAGTCAGCATGGCTACCGCGCGTGGCCACTGGCGAGGCACTGGTGGTGCTGGCCCACCAGGAGCGCAAGGCCCGCTACCGTCTGGACGTTTGCGATGCAAAAGCAACGGTTACGCACGCTGCGCATACCATAACTGCTATCAAAAGCATAGTACCTGCGGGCGATCATGCAGACGCGTTCATCGTGCCCGCGCAGCTCGGCGGCCGCATCGCCCTGTTTCTGGTGGAGCGCACCGCCAGCGGCGTTGCCACGCAAGGCTACGTCACGCAAGACGGCAGCCGCGCGGCGCAAGTGCAGCTGGCCGATGCGCCTGCCGCGCTCATCACCACCGACGGTCTGGCCGCGCTGGAACGGGCAGTGGACACGGGCATTGCCGCTGTCTGCGCCGAGGCCGTGGGGGTGATGGACCAGGCCGCCGCCGTCACGTTCGACTACATGAACCAGCGCAAGCAGTTCGGCGTGCCGATTGCCAGCTTCCAGGCGCTGCGCCATCGCGCGGCCGACATGAAAATGCAGCTGGAGCTGGCCCGCTCAATGAGCTATTACGCCAGCCTCAAGCTGGGCGCGCCCGCGGCCGAACGCCGCGCTGCCATGGCCCGGGCCAAGGTGCAGCTGGGTCAGTCAATGCGGTTTGTGGGCCAGCAGGCGGTGCAGCTGCACGGCGGCATCGGCGTGACGGACGAATACATTGTGAGCCACTACTTCAAAAAGCTCACGCAACTGGAGATGACCTTCGGAGACACCCTGCACCATCTGGGCGAAGTGTCTGCCCACATGCAAGACACCGCGGGCGTGTTTGCCTGATGTGAGCGCTCGTCGGCTCGCGCCCTGCTTCATGCCAGAAGTCGCGACGACTTGGGCACGTGCGCCATCAAAAACTCCATCTGGTCCGCCAGAATTCGCCGGTTGCGCAGGATGAAGTCTTCCCACAGGCTGGGTACGTAGGGCGCGTACAGCAGCGGCATATGGGCCTGCTCGGGCGTGCGCGGGCCCTTGCGGTGGTTGCAGGGGCGGCAGGCGGTGACGACATTCATCCAGTGGTCCTGCCCGTTGCGGGCAAAGGGCACGATGTGCTCACGCGTGAGGTCTTCTTCATGGAAGTGCCCGCCGCAGTAGGCGCACACATTGCGGTCCCGCGCAAACAGCTTGCTGTTGGTCAGGCTGGGTTTGAGGCCAAAGGGGTTGATGCCGGGCACGCCCTTGGTGCCGATGATGCTGTTGACCGCGATGACCGACTGTTCGCCCGTGATGGCGTTGTACCCACCACGGAAACGGGCGACGTGGGCACCGGACTCCCACCGCACCTCACCCGCAGCGTAGTGAATGACCGCCTGTTCAAGCGAGATCCACGACTGGGGCAAGCCCTGGGCTGACAGTTTCAAGACCTTCAAAACACGCCTCCTGGAACACAAGTACACAAGGAATCGGAACGCTGACGTCTCGCGGGCGCCGTGCGCTGGGCCGCCCATGGGTCACAATATACTCCGATTTAATGACAGATTAGCGTCTTGCGCTTATTGGGAGCGCACCTGTTGCTATCAAATCAATAACAAATCGATGAAGATCTTTCGTGGCTTCCACCATCCGGGCATTGCGCGCGCCTGTGCGCTGACCATTGGCAACTTCGACGGAGTGCACCGGGGCCACCAGGCCATGCTGGCCCTGCTCAACAGCGAAGCCGCGCACCGGGGCGTGGAAAGCTGCGTTCTGACCTTCGAGCCCCATCCACGGGACTACTTTGCGGGCGCCCTGAACAAGCCCGAGCTGGCCCCGGCGCGCGTGGGCACGCTGCGCGACAAGCTGACCGAACTGGCCCGCTGCGGCGTTCAGCAGGCCGTGGTGCTGCCCTTTGACGCCAGGCTGGCCGCACAGTCGCCCCAGGCCTTCATCGATGAGGTGCTGCTCCAGGGCCTGGGCGCCCGGTATGTGCTGGTGGGCGACGATTTCCGCTTCGGGCGGCAGCGCGCGGGCGACTACGCCATGCTCGACGCTGCAGGGCAAAGCCGCGGCTTCGACGTGGCCCGCATGAACTCCTATGAAGTGCACGGGTTGCGCGTGTCCAGCTCGGCCGTGCGCAAGGCCTTGGCCGCTGGCGACATGGACGCAGCCGCGCGCCTGCTGGGCCGCCCCTACACGATCAGCGGCCATGTGGTGCACGGGCGCAAACTGGGGCGCGAGCTGGGGGCCACCGCTGCCGGCGCGGGCAACGGATTTCGCACGCTCAACCTGCGGTTTGCCCACTGGAAACCGGCCGCCAGCGGCATTTTTGCCGTGCTGGTGCACGGGCTGGGCGCAACACCGCTGCCGGGCGTGGCCAACCTGGGCGTGCGGCCGTCGCTCGACCCAAACGACGTCAACGGCGGCCGCGTCCTGCTGGAGACGCACTGCCTGCAGTGGTCGGCCGACCTGGGCCCCGAAGGGGCGTACGGTAAAATCGTGCGCGTGGAACTGCTGCACAAACTGCACGATGAGCTGAAATACGACAGTCTGGACGCCCTGACAGCGGGCATTGCCAGGGACTGCGACAACGCGCGCGCGTACTTTGCATCAGCCCGCGCACCACTGCACACCGAGACCCGGCGCCAGACCACGCGCGACCGAATTTGAGGCGGCTGCGCCCCGCAGCGCCCGCCCGGCGGGCACACCCTACCCACTGCCTGCCTCGCCCCAACCCCGTTCTTGCTCCGGGTACGCCCCGGAACGCCCTGTTTTGAAGGCTCTCCATGTCCGACGACAACGCCAGCAACGCATCCGCCACCACGGACTACCGCAGCACCCTGAACCTGCCGGACACACCTTTCCCCATGCGCGGCGACCTGCCCAAGCGCGAACCGGGCTGGGTCAAAGAGTGGGAAGACAAAGGCATCTACAAGCGCCTGCGCGACGCCCGCCGGGGTGCGCCCAAGTTCATCCTGCACGATGGCCCGCCCTACGCCAACGGGCAGATCCACATGGGCCACGCGGTCAACAAGATCTTGAAGGACATGATCACCAAGGCGCGCCAGCTCGAGGGCTTTGATGCGCTGTACGGGCCCGGCTGGGACTGCCACGGCCTGCCCATCGAGAACGCTATCGAAAAGACGCACGGCCGCAACCTCTCGCGCGACGACATGCAGGCCAAGAGCCGCGCGTTTGCCACCGAGCAGATCGCCGGCCAGATGGCCGACTTTCAGCGCCTGGGGGTACTGGGCCAGTGGGACCATCCATACAAGACGATGGACTTCGTCAACGAGGCGGCCGAGATCCGCGCCTTCAAGCGCGTGATGG
>JBKCTS010000080.1:0-1134 GCA_046318695.1 Acidovorax sp. | reverse complement strand
CAGCAGCAACTGCAGCCCCTTGCCGTCAGGCACACGCAGGCCAATCGTCTTGCGCGACGGATGGCTCACCCTGCGGGGCACTTCCTTGGTGGCTTCCAGGATGAACGTGTACGGGCCAGGGGTGCCGAGCTTGAGAAGGCGGTACTGCCGGTTGTCCACCCGCGCGTAGTTGGCCAGCTCCGACAGGTCGCGGCACAGCAGCGTAAGGTGGTGCTTGTCGTCCACCTGGCGGATGCGGCGCATGCGGTCCACCGCGTCCTTGTCGTCCAGATGGCACACCAGCGCGTAGCTCGAATCGGTGGGCACCGCCAGGATGCCGCCTTTTTGCAGCAGCGTGGCTGCCTGCTTGAGCAGGCGCGGCTGCGGATTGTCGGGGTGAACTTCGAAGTACTGGGCCATGCGGCGAGGGTTTTCGTTGATGTGCCGGGCGAAGGTCGGCGGTCATCCTGCAGGGCGCGCCCCAGCGCCACAGACGCGGCAGCCTGCCATGCCGGGGGCGTGGGCTCAATGCTGGATGCGGTCGTGCAAAAGCTCCCACACGGGCGTCAAACCGCCGGGCAAGAACGGCAACTGGCCCAGGTCGGTGTGCGATTCGTCGGGGCTGTGAAAGTCGCTTCCCCGGGAGGCCGCCAGCCCGAACTCCTGGGCCATGGCCGCGTAGGTGACGTATTCCGCTGTGGTGTGGCTGCCGGTCACCACTTCGACGCCCGCGCCGCCGTGCGCCTTGAACTCGGAGAACAGCGCAAATTCTTCGTTGGCCGTGAATTTGTAGCGCGCCGGGTGCGCAATGATTGCCATGCCGCCAGCGCCGGTGATCCAGCGTACCGCATCGCCCAGCGCGGCCCAGCTGTGCTCCACGTAGCCGGGCTTGCCTTCGGTAAGGTATTTGCGAAAGACCTCGGGGGTATCGCGGCAGACGCCAGTTTCCACCAGGAAGCGGGCGAAATGCGTGCGCGAGATGAGTGCGGGGTTGCCTACGAAACGCAGGGCGCCCTCGTAAGCACCGTGGATGCCGACCGCAGCCAGCTGCTGCGCCATCTCCATGGCCCGCTCGCCGCGACCGCCTCGCGTGGCCGCCAGGCCCGCAGCCAGCTGGGCATTGTCGGGGTCGAAGCCCAGGCCCACGATGTGCAC
>JBKCTS010000079.1:0-2273 GCA_046318695.1 Acidovorax sp. | reverse complement strand
CTCCGCCGGGTCGGTCGCGGGGTGGCAGTCCCGCTGGTGCGGGGCTGCTTGGTGACCTTCCACGCGGCGGTTGGCCGCGCGGCGCGCGCAAGCGCAAATCGATTTCTGGGGCGCACCCCGCAACCGCCACGGCGCAGGTGTGCCCCTTCGCTGCGCGAAGGGGTCGCAGACTGGGGGTCGCCTTTATTTTGGGTACTTTTCTTTGGCGAAGCAAAGAAAAGTACCTCGCCCGCCGGGGCGACATCCCGGCTCCTGGTCTCAATTCAGGCACGCGGTGGCCCTTGTCCAACCAGGCTTCGACAGGCTCAGCCCGAACGGGTAGGGGCGAGACAGGCTTCGACAGGCTCAGCCTGAACGGGTGGTGAGGCTGCTGCCAATCTCAACCCACCAAGGCCACGCATGCGCACCCGTCCCGTCGCCCTGGAGCATCGACCGAGGGTTTACCGCTAGACATCAAACCACACACTTTGTATACACGTTTTGTATGGATTGCAGTACACGATATCGTACGCAATCTACCCCCGACAACGCCACTGCGCTGACAGGAGCCCCCGATGCAACCCACCGTTCACCCCGTCGACGAACACTTGCCCTTGGGTCGCCTGTCGGCGTTGGGCCTGCAACATGTGCTGGTGATGTACGCCGGCGCCGTGGCTGTGCCGCTTATCGTCGGTCGCGCACTCAATCTCACGCCAGACCAGGTGGCCATGCTGATCTCGGCCGATCTGTTTTGCTGCGGCCTGGTCACCCTGATTCAGTCCCTGGGAGCCACACAATGGTTTGGCATCCGACTGCCAGTGATGATGGGCGTGACGTTTGCTGCCGTGGCCCCCATGGTGTCGATGGCGCAGGCCACCGGCGGCACTGCTGGCGCGGGGCTGATTTTTGGTGCAGTGATTGGCGCAGGGGTGATCTCCATCCTCATTGCGCCTATCGTCAGCCGGCTGCTGCGCTTTTTTCCGCCCGTGGTCACCGGCACGATCATCACTGTGATCGGCATCAGCCTGATGCGGGTGGGCATCAACTGGATCTTCGGCAACCCTGTGGGCCCCACGGCACCGAACGTGGTGAACCCCGAGCACCTGAGGTGGCTGGCCGAGGCCCAATCGGCTGCTGGTGCACCCGGCAGTGCCCTTGCGCCCGTGCCCAAGGGCCTGGCGCTGGTACCTACGGTGCCCAATCCGCGCTATGCCAACCTGAGCGGCATCGGCATTTCGGCGCTGGTGCTGGTTTCCATCCTGCTGATCGCGCGCTTCGCCAAAGGGTTCATTGCCAACATTTCGGTGCTGCTGGGCATCGTCATCGGGGCCGTGGTGGCCGCGGCGATGGGCTTGATGAATTTTGACAAGGTCGCAAAAGCTGGCTGGTTTAATCTGGTGCTTCCTTTCGAGATCGCCATGCCAGTGTTCGATCCGAACCTGATCCTGACCATGACCCTGGTCATGATCGTGGTCATGATCGAGTCCACCGGCATGTTCCTGGCGCTGGGCGAGATGACCGACCGCAAGGTGGACCAGGCGGCCGTCACGCGCGGCCTGCGCACGGACGGCCTGGGCACACTGCTGGGTGGCATCTTCAACACGTTTCCGTACACCAGCTTTTCGCAGAGTGTGGGCCTGGTGGCGGTCACGGGGGTGAAAAGTCGCTTTGTGTGCGTCGCCGGCGGCGTGATCCTGATCATTCTGGGTGTGCTTCCCAAGATGGCAGCGCTAGTCGAGTCGCTGCCGACCGTGGTGCTGGGCGGCGCCGGGCTGGTGATGTTCGGCCTGGTGGCAGCCACGGGCATCCGCATCCTGGGCGGCGTGGACTTCAAGAACAACCGCTTCAACGCGATGATCGTGGCCGTCTCGATCGGCGTGGGGATGGTGCCATTGATCGCGCCCAACTTCCGGCAGTGGATGCCCCATGCCATCCACCCGCTGATTGAATCCGGCATCCTGCTGGCCTCGATCACGGCTGTGGCTCTGAACGTTTTCTTTAACGAAGCCAGCCGCGACACCTCTGCCGCGGTAGATGCCGCGCGACAGGCCGACGCCCACTAGAGCCTGGCCGCCGCCACGATAGCCGCCCGCGCAGGCAGGCACATCCAACCCGCTTGCGGCATGGCCGCCAAGGTGTTTTGGCGTGAAGCGACATATGCATCAACCAGTATGCCGGCACGCACTGCCACGGGGTACGCTGGTTTGTTCCGCTGATGACTCCAGGATTTCCGTCTGGCGAAGACACTCTCCTTTGCCGAAGAAGCACTGCGCGGCGCGGCCAATCTCCTGATC
>JBKCTS010000078.1:0-2819 GCA_046318695.1 Acidovorax sp. | reverse complement strand
GGCAGGTCCACAAACACCACGTCTCCCAGGGCGTCCTGGGCGTGCACGGTGATGCCGACGATGGCCGCGTTGTGGTCGGCGGCGTTGATCCAGTCGTGGTCTTTGGAGAATTTGACGGTCATGGGGGGCTCCTCAAAAATTGATGGTTGAACAGGTAAGAGACTGCACTGCGCAATGTAGCGGGCCCGCGGCTCGAACAGCCGCGTGTGCCTGGCATCAGCCTCGGACATAGTTGGCGGGCACACAGGGCATCGCACGCACTTCCATGGGCACCGGCTTGCCGCGCACGATGGCATGCACGCGTGTACCGATGGTGGCAAAAGCGGGCGCCACGTAGCCCATGGCCACGGGCTCATTCACCGTGGGGCCCAGCAGGCCGCTGGTGACTTCGCCGATCGTGAGGCCGTTGGTGCTTTGCAGTTCGGTGTGCTCGCGCACGGGAACGCGCTCCAGCGCCACCAGGCCCACGCGCTTGCGCTGCAGGCTGGCGGGATTGTCGATCTGCGCCAGCACCTTGTCTGCGCCCGGGAAGCCCCCCGCACGCGCACCGCCGGTGCGCCGCACCTTCTGGATGGCCCAGTTCAGCGCGGCCTCTGGGGGTGTTGTCGTGGTGTCGATGTCGTTGCCATACAGGCACAGCCCGGCTTCCAGGCGCAGCGAATTGCGCGCGCCCAGGCCGATGGGCTTGACCTCGGGTTGCGCCAGCAGCGCGCGGGCCAGCGTATCGGCCTGCGCGGCAGGCACCGAGATTTCGAAGCCGTCTTCGCCGGTGTAGCCGCTGCGCGTTACGAAGCAGTCGCAGCCAGCAATGCGGAAGTCGCCGCCGGTCATGAACACCAGCGTGGCAACGCCGGGCGCCAGGCGCGCCAGCGCGGTCACGGCCTGTGGGCCTTGCAACGCCAGCAGGGCGTGGTCGGGCAGGGGGATGACCTGGCAGCGTTGTCCGATGCGCTCGGTGATGTGCGCGATGTCCCCCACCTTGCAGGCACCGTTGACGATCACGAAGATCTGACCTTTGCCTTGGTTGAAGAACATCAGGTCGTCGATGATGGTGCCTTCGTCGGTGAGCAGCAGACCGTAGCGCTGCTTGCCCACCGGCAGGTCGATCACATCCACGGGCATCAGGGTCTCGAACGCGGCTGCGGCGTCTGGCCCCACCAGCTTGAGCTGGCCCATGTGGGATACATCGAAGAGACCTGCCGCCTGCCGTGTGTGCACATGCTCGGCCATGAGGCCACTGGGGTACTGGACGGGCATGGAATAGCCGGCAAAGGGCACCATGCGTGCGCCCAGCTCGATGTGCAGGGCGTTCAGCGGCGTGGTCAGCAGGGGGGCAGCAGCAGGGGATGACATGGACGGGGCTCCGGGCAAATGGGGGCCACGGCCCGGATGAGTGGCCGTGGTATTTGCCCCGCTGTCCGGTGTACCTGAGAGATTCACCGCAGTACCCTGGCTGGCCCTGCAGTTTGCTCCTTCGGTGGATGGGGCCGCGCATGGGCGGTGCCATCTCTCTCCAGCAAGGGAACGCCCGCATCACTGCGGGCGGTTGCCAGTCCTTTTGCCTGAGCGTTTGGCGGCTGCCTGCGCCTTCGGCGGTGCGGCGCGATCCATCGTATGACCGGCGCACTCTCTCCTGACGGCACGAATTCTACCTACTTTGCATCAAGCATGTCCCGTAAACACAGCGTTACTTCGCCTTGAGCCCCCCTCAATGCCAACGGCCCCGAGCTGGCGGTAACCAACCGGGGCCTTGTCAGTTCGGGCGCTCCGGTAAGAGCGCCTTGAGGAAAGAAGTATGCGGGGCAGAGCGCAGATGATTTTGCTGAAATCATCGCGCTTGTCTTTGATTGCAGAAATATATTCTGCAAACTGTCGAATTCGTGAATAATAAAGCCGATGGATCGCCTTGATCGAAAAATTCTCGCGGTATTGCAAGCCAATGCACGGGCCAGCCTGCAGGAGATCGGCCAAGCCGTCGGCCTGAGCCCCTCGCCCTGCTGGGGGCGCATCAAAAAGATGGAAGAGGCGGGGGTGATCCAGGGTTACACGGTGCGAATCAACCCGCAGGCGCTGGACCTGGCCGACACGGTGCTGGTGCAGGTCACGCTGGACAGCCACTCGGACAACACGCTGGAAAAATTCGGCGAAATCCTCGCCAGAATTCCCGAGGTGATCGAGGCCCATCTGGTCTCGGGGGACTACGACTATCTGCTGCGGGTGGTGGTCAAAGACACGCGCGACTATGAGCGCCTGCTGCGCGAGAAGCTCTACAAAATCAAGGGCATCCGGCACAGCCGGTCGAGCTTTGTGCTGCGAACGCTCAAGAAGGCCGACCTGCCTCTTTTTGCTGGTTAAAGCCTCAGAAAAAATGCCGCTCACGCGCGACTGATATCATTTAATTGCTATCATTAAAATAGCATTTGCAGGCTGCGGTTGCTATGCATTAAACCTAAAAACGGCAGTTGGATGCATTTGCCAGCGCTGCTGTTGGGGTGCCAGGCAAGGCGCGACGACGCGGCAGGCTCGTGCCTGCAAGGAGGAGCAACGCCGCATGGCGCTCCAAAAGCGGCGCTGGCAAGTGCATAGCGCTGTCACCCCCAAGGTGAGGCTGCAAAAACAACGCAAGGCCCGAGTCCACGCGGCGTGCGGCAAGATGACAAGCGGTCAACTGCCGTTTTTATTGAGTCGGCACCTTTGAACTTGAACCAGCCGTTCGGGCTGAGCCTGTCGAAGCCTTGCGCAGAGCTTCGAACCGCATCAACGCATTCAAGTTGGTTGATGCCGACTCAATAGGTTGAATGCGCCGGTTCACGTCTTGC
>JBKCTS010000077.1:0-1941 GCA_046318695.1 Acidovorax sp. | reverse complement strand
CAGATCATTGGCTTCCTCAGGCAGGCCGAGGCGGGCATCCCGATCAAGGAGGTCTGCCGAAGCGGCGGGTTCAGCGACGCCACGTTCTACAAGTGGCGAGCCAAATTCGGCGGTATGGAGGCCTCGGAGGCCCAGCGGCTGGGTTTGCAGTTCGACGGTCGCCCCCATCCCATTGTGGATCCAGCGCGGCAGGAAGTGTTTGCGTGACGAGCTACAGCCACAACGGTGATTCGAGCAGCGGCACAAGCCGTGCTGCACCGGCTGACGCGGAACCTTCAGCACGGGCCCCGTATCATTCACCCATGCGGCGCGGTTTTTATCTTCTGATGATGTTGGTGCTGGTCCTGCGCGGCCTCACTGGCACCGCCATGGCCGCTGGCTTGGTGCCACCGGCCAAGCCATGCGCCCCGCTGACGGTACTTGGCGCGGTGCATGGCGAGGACGATTTTCATCAGGCGGCCGGGCACGGTCACGCGCACGCACCCGCGGACGACGGTGTGTCTTACGCTGCGGGGCATGCACAGGGGCACGGGGGCCAAACAGCAAAGTCACCCTGCCACGAAGCGGCCACTGCGAGCGGCGCTCACACCGGCACCGAACACACGGCCTGCGGGCAGGTTCAGGGCGACAGCAATTGTTCTGTCTGCGACATCTGCCATTCGGCCATGCTCGCGCTGCCGGTCGTTCTGGCTGGCGTGCCTGCGCGCATGGGCGTGTCGCTGCCCGATGCCAGCGCCCGATTCCACAGCGCTCTTGCCGCGCTGGCCCTGGAGCCGCCCATCGGCTGATCCCCCGACGCCCGAAGTGCGTCTGCCCTACCCTGGACGTCCCTGAGAAACCGTCCGGGTTGCAGCGCAATGCCTCGTTTTTTGTCCGGAGATCGCCATGCGCATCCCACGTTTCTTGACCCCGTTTCCTTCGCTCAGCATGCTGGCTGGCCTGGTGCTGTTATCACCAGCCGCGCTACAGGCCCAAGGCAACCCGCCGGCTGCTGATGCGTCCCTGCCCCACGCACCCACCGCGCCATTGGTTCATCTCGGCATGGTGCCGCAGACTCCGCTGGCCGACGCGGCCCCGTCGGCCACGTCCTGGCGTGAGTCGCACCATGCCGTTGCCTCGTTTCCGCGCGGCCACGCTGACATCGTGGCTTGGGAAGCCCGCAACACCGCGCAGCCAGGCCCGGCAGCAGCGCACCCCACGGAAATACCTGCCGCGTCCCGCGAGGGTCACGGGCCCCAATCGCTTGACAAGCAGCCCGCCGCACACATGAAACACCACGGCCACGCGGACCATCACACGCCTGGGAGCAAACCATGAGCCCCGCATGCACACCACCACGGCCGGCGCAGCACCGCAGCGTGCGCCCGGCGCTGCTGGCGGCAGCCGCCTTACTGGCCGGTTGCGCCAGCGTGTCGCCCGATGGCCTGCGCGGCGATGTTGCCCAGCTCACGGCAGGCCGCACCGCCGGGGTGCAGGCCGCGCTGCCTGCCACAGACACCGCCGCGCGGGCGGAATCACTCAAGTCCATCCAGGGCTGGCTGGCCGAGCCACTGACGCAGGACGCGGCCGTGCGTATCGCACTGCTCAACAACCCCGGCCTGCAGGCCCGGCTGGCCGCGCTGGGCATGGCCGATGCTGAGCGCGTGCAGGCCATCACCCTGCCCAACCCGCACCTGAGCCTGGGGCGTTTTGCCAACAGCCATGAGCGCGAGATCGAACGCACGCTGGCCTTCAGCCTGCTCGACCTCATCACCCTGCCCTGGCGCGCAGAGCGCCAGGCCGAGCGCATGCAATGGGCCACCTTGCAGGCGGCGCAGGATGTGGTGACGCTGGCGGCCGACGCCCGCCGCGCGTGGCTGCGCGCCGTGGCGCTGCCGGTGCCGAGGATGCGCGCGGGGATCATCGGCGGGCTTCCGCGCCCCGCCGCCGACGGTCGCAGGG
>JBKCTS010000076.1:0-3523 GCA_046318695.1 Acidovorax sp. | reverse complement strand
GTGGAACACGGTGTTGCGCGTGATGCCGTTGAGCGCCCCGGCCGACAGGTCGGGCGTGTAGATCACGCCGTTTTTGATGACGAAGATGTTCTCGCCCGCGCCTTCGGACACAAAACCGGAGCTGTCGAGCAGCAGGGCTTCGTCGTAGCCGTCGTCCAGGGCTTCCATGTTGGCCAGGATGGAGTTGGTGTAGTTGCTCACCGCCTTGGCCTGCGTCATGGTGATGTTGACGTGGTGGCGGGTGTAGCTGCTGGTCTTGACGCGGATGCCGCGCCGCATGCCCTCTTCGCCCAGGTAGGCACCCCAAGCCCAGGCCGCCACCATCAGATGGATCTGGTTGCCCTTGGGGCTCACCCCCAGCTTGTGCGAGCCGATCCAGGTCAGCGGGCGCAGGTAACAGGATTCGAGCTTGTTCTCGCGGACCACGGCGCGCTGCGCATCGTTGACCTCCTGCTTGCTAAAGGGGATGTTCATGCGCAGGATTTTGGCGCTGTTGAACAGGCGGTCGGTGTGTTCTTCCAGGCGGAAAATCGCTGTGCCATCCACCGTGTTGTAGGCGCGCACGCCTTCAAAGGCGCCGCAGCCGTAGTGCAGTGTGTGGGTCAGCACATGGATCTTGGCGTCGCGCCAGTCGACCATCTGGCCATCCATCCAGATTTTGCCGTCACGGTCGGCCATCGAGGGAACTACGGGGCTCATGGGTATCCTTTGGTTGCTGTAAATCGCAAAGGCGCGATTTTACGGGGCGCCATGGCGGGCAGGCTCATCCGTTTGCGCGCCCTCGGCCTCGGCGTCGGGCCGCCACAGCGTCCACTTCACCAGCTTGCCATGCCGGAATTCGCAGGTGACATGCGAACGGGTGCCATCCGTCCAGCGGTAGATTTCAGGCTCCGCACCATCAGGCGATAGCAGCTCCCCCAGCGCCTGCGTCATGGCCACCACATGCATCAGGTTCACGCCCTCGGTCAGCCGGGCGTTGAGCATGACGGCACTGCCGACGTAGCCGATGGGCCGCTTGGCGGCTTTCTTCATGACGTTCATCAACCGCGTGAAATGCAGCAGTGCCCACATGAGCAGCCCACCCCCAACGGCTGCGACGCCGGGCCAGCCATAGGCGACAAAACCGAAAACCACCAGACCGAGGGCCCCCAGGGGCACAAGAATGTTGCGCAGATTCATGCGGGCATTGTCTTACGGCTGCGCCCTGCCCAGACTGTGGGGATTGCTTAGGAGGGCCACCGTGCCGCTGGGAGCGCCCTCACATGCCCCGCACCACGTCCATGGCTTCTTCCACGCGCTCCACCGCATGAATGGTCAGGCCCTCGATGGGCTTTTTGGGGGCATTGGCCTTGGGCACCACGGCCACGCTGAAGCCCAGTTTGGCAGCTTCCTTCAGGCGCTCCTGCCCGCGTGGGGCGGGGCGCACCTCGCCCGCCAGACCCACTTCACCGAATGCCAGAAAACCCCTGGGAAGCGCCTTGCCGCGCAGGCTGGACGTAATGGCCAGCATCACCGCCAGGTCGGCTGCGGGCTCGCTGATGCGCACGCCCCCCACCGCGTGCACGAACACGTCCTGGTCCATGCAGGCCACCCCCGCATGGCGGTGCAGCACGGCCAGCAACATGGCCAGGCGGTCTTTGTCCAGACCCACCGACAGGCGCCTCGGGCTGGGGCCGCCGGTGTCCACCAGCGCCTGGATTTCCACCAGCAGCGGGCGCGTGCCCTCCAGCGTCACCATCACGCAGCTGCCGGGCACGGGCTCGCTGTGCTGGCTCAAAAAGATGGCGCTCGGGTTGCTCACGCCCTTGAGGCCCTTTTCGGTCATGGCAAACACACCGATCTCGTTCACGGCACCAAAGCGGTTCTTGATGGCGCGCACCAGGCGGAACTGGCTGTGCGTGTCGCCCTCGAAATACAGCACCGTGTCCACCATGTGCTCCAGCACGCGCGGCCCGGCCAGCGCGCCCTCTTTGGTGACGTGCCCCACCAGCACCACGGCAATGCCCGTGCCCTTGGCCATGCGGGTAAGGTGCGCCGCGCATTCGCGCACCTGGGCCACCGAGCCGGGCGCGCTGGTGAGCTGGTCGGAATAGGTGGTCTGGATGGAGTCGATGACGACCACCGCGGGCTGCGTGGCGTCCACCGTGGCCAGGATTTTTTCGAGCTGGATCTCGGCCAGCAGTTGCACCTGGCTGCCGTCGATGCCCAGGCGGCGCGAGCGCAACGCCACCTGCGCCCCGCTTTCCTCGCCGGTCACGTACAGCGTGGGCAGGCCAGCGCGCTGCAGCGCATCCAAGGCCTGCAGCAACAGGGTGGATTTGCCAATGCCCGGATCGCCCCCGATGAGCACCACGCCGCCTTCCACCATGCCGCCGCCCAGCACGCGGTCGAGCTCGTCAATGCCGCTGGGGGTGCGGGCCACGTCCTGGGCCTCGATGGCAGCCAGCGGCAACACGGGCTGCGCGTTGGCCAGGCCCGCGTAGCCCTGCGGGGCGCTCAGGCGGTTCTTGCCCGGCCCGGCCTCGGCCACCTGTTCAATGAGCGTATTCCACGCTCCGCAGGCCGGGCACTTGCCCAGCCAGCGCGGGCTGGTGCCACCGCACTCGGTACAGGTGAACGTGGTTTTATCTTTGGCCATGGCAGGTAACGGTAGAGAGCCTGGGGTGGGGCAGCCGACTATAGCGGCCGCACCCGCGCGCGCCGGCAACAGCCCGTACGATGGCGGGCCAGGAGTCGTCTGCACCCATCACCGCGCCGTGCGCATCTGCGGCCATGCAGACGCCGGGCGATTGAAGCAGCGCGACCAGCAGCTCCTGATCTGAACGAAAGCGTGACCACAATGAAAGCATGCATCTACGGCGCTGGCGCCATCGGCGGCTGGCTGGGCATGGCCCTGGCGCAGGCCGGCTGCGAACTGGGTGCGGTGGCCCGCGGCGCCACGCTGGCCGCGCTGCAAGCCGATGGGCTGCGCCTGCAGCGGGCTGACGGCACACTGGCGCAGGCCCGCGTGAACGCACAGGCCCACCCGGCCGAACTGGGCGTGCCGGACCTGGTGATTCTGGCCGTCACGGCGCCGGGCCTGCCCGAGGTGGCCCGGGCCATGGGCCCGCTGATCGGGCCCGACACCATCGTGCTGACCGCCATGAACGGGGTGCCGTGGTGGTTCCTGGACGGCTTTGGCGGCCCCGCATGCGGCCATGCGTTGCCCTCGGCGGATGCCGGCGGCGACATCGCCCGCGCCATTCCTGGCCGCCATGTGCTGGGCAGCGTGGGGCACACCAGCTGCTCGGTGCAGGCGCCCGGGCTGGTGCGCCAGCACTTTGGCAACCGGCTCATCGTGGGCGAGCCCGACGGCAGCCGCAGCGCCCGACTGCACAAAGTGGCCGACACCCTGCAGCGCGGCGGGATCGATGTGGAAGTGAACACCCATAGCCGCGAGGGCCTTTGGTTCAAGCTCTGTGGCACCCTCACGGTCACCCCCGTCAGCGCGCTGACCGGGGCGGCCCCCGACCGCATCCTGGCC
>JBKCTS010000075.1:0-2611 GCA_046318695.1 Acidovorax sp. | reverse complement strand
ATCGGGATGCCCGCCTCGGCCTGCCTGAGGAAGCCAATGATCTGCTCCTCGGTGAATCTGCTCTTCTTCATGTCCGTCATTCTCCTGGTTGACGGACTTCGCTAACTTTACGCTGGTAGGGCTGGAGGGGGGCAGGTCAGTCTACCGCGATAAACTCGCGGCCCTATTGCCACTGCATCCCAACTTGCGCGGGCTTTTCATTCACAACCATGGTTGCGGTGGCATGTGGGGCTGGGAAACCAGCGTGGCACAGTTCTATTACCGAGAAGGTTTTGCGGTCATCACACCGGAGTTTGTGACACGCGATGGCAACAAATTGGGCTTCCCCGGAGGCTCATCCGATGAGGCTTTCAGGCGTGCGGGTGAACGTGCTCGTGACGGTGTGTACACCGCAGTCAATCCGGCCCGCCTCGAAGCGCGGGGGGCGATGTTGCCGGGGTGATCCGTTGGTTCAAGACGTATTTCAACTTGCCGATTTTTCTCAGCAGTCACAGCGAAGGTTGCCGTACAACCTGTCTCTGGAATCGCAACGATCCAAAATTGGTTGGGGGTAGTCGCGCTGCGCGCTGAGCACAACCGCCATAGCGCCATCAACCGCCAAGATGCCGTTGAGCACAGTTGAAACATCACAGCTCAGGGCATTTCAGGTAGGGCGGCATTTCTTGCGCTAAAGGGTTGAAGAGGGGGCAAACGCCATCTCGAGCAGCCTACTGGAGTATTAGCGGCGTGGATGTCCCAGGCTGTAGACCGACCTGCCTGACAAACGAAGCGGTACGGATCGTCTGCGCGGTATGGATGCCTTGATGCAAAACCACGTACCACAAAAGCCAAATGTTCGATCTATCGTGACGGCGGTAGATCGTTGGCTCGGTGTGTAGTCGCTGCCTCGCGCGCAGATCGGCTTCGGTGGTTTCATATTGCATGTTCACCAATTCGGTGGCGCTGTCAGCAACTGTCCCAAAGCATCGCCTTCTTGCCATTTCAGTGCACCCAATTGGCGTTGGTTGTCACGCGGGCTGCACCGATATGCGTCGTTGCACCTCATTGGACAGCGGTTGTTGTGTTGATAGGCGGGTGCAGGCTGCTATCTATCACTGCGGAAACTGCGTTTGGAATCGGCATCGTCTGGTTGGCATGCTGCTTGCTAGTCATAACCTGACATAACAAGTTGAACGATCGATGAATGCTCTTCGCAAAACCTCGTCCCAGCACACCGCACAGAGCAAGGTGGTTGCCATGTCGTCGGTGCCCATGCACACGCAGATCCGGGAAATCATCCGTCGGCGCGTGCTGGATGGCTCCTACCCGCCGCACAGCCAGATGCCGTCGGAGAGTCAGATGATGGAGGCCTTTGCAGTCAGCCGCATCACGGTTCGCCAAGCGCTGGGCGACCTGCAAAAAGAAGGCCTGATTTTCAAGATCGCTGGTAAGGGCAGCTTTGTGGCGAAGCCCAAGGCATTTCAGAGCTTGTCGCGTCTGCAAGGCTTCGGCGAGGCCATGTCGCCATCTGGCTACGAAACGTTCTCTCAGGTGCTCAGCATGCGCAGAGTGGCCGCCACCGATATCGTCGCTCGCCGTTTGCTGCTCAAGCCCGCCGCGCCGGTGTTCGAAATCCAGCGGCTGCGCTACTTGAACCGGGAGCCCATCTCGGTCGACCTGAGCTACTTCCACCCCGATTTGGGCGAGCGCTTGGCGCAAGAGGACTTGCCCACGCGCGATATCTTCCTGGTCCTCGAGAACGACTATGGACTGGCGCTGACCCATGCCGACGTCCAGATCGAGGCTATCTCTGCCGACGAGGACCTGGCCCGCCACCTGCACATCGAGGAGGGATCACCTCTGTTGCGTATTGAGCGGTTGACCTATGCCAACGATCAGCCCATCGACTTCGAATTTCTCTACTACCGCGGCGATGCATTTCAGTACCGCCTTCGCATTGACCGTACCTAGGAGCTACAGCATGAACACCATCTACATGGATTTCGATTTGGTTGTCATTGGCGGAGGCACCGGTGGCCCCATGGCCGCTGTCAAGGCCAAGGAGGCCAACAAGAACTTGCGTGTGCTGCTCATCGACAAAGCCAACGTCAAGCGCAGCGGCGCCATCAGCATGGGCATGGACGGACTGAACAACGCTGTCATCCCGGGCCACGCCACGCCGGAGCAGTACGTCAAGGAGATCACCGTCGCCAACGATGGGATCGTCGACCAAGAAGCAGTGATGGCCTATGCCAGCGGCAGCTTCGACATGATTCAGGAACTGGACCGCTGGGGTGTGAAATTCGAGAAGGACGAGACCGGGGATTACAGCGTGCGCAAGGTGCACCACCTGGGCGCCTATGTGCTGCCAATGCCCGAGGGGCACCACATGAAGAAGATTCTCTACCGCCAGCTCAAGCGGGCGCGGGTGGAAATCACCAACCGCGTGGTTGTGACGCGGGTGCTGACTGGCCCCAGCGGAGAAGTGTCTGCCGTGATGGGCTTCGATTGCCGCACGGCGGAACTGGTGGTCATCCGCACCAAAGCAGCGGTGATCAGCACCGGTGCAGCGGGCCGTCTGGGCCTGCCCGCCTCGGGTTACCTGATGGGCACCTACGAAAACCCCACCAAC
>JBKCTS010000074.1:0-4226 GCA_046318695.1 Acidovorax sp. | reverse complement strand
CCCCCTTGTGCCCCGTGGGTCTTGGGGCCTGGGGGCCACTGGGTCCCCTGGGGGGGGGGGGGGGGGGGGGCCAGGGTGCAGGGCTCCAGGTGGCCGGCGCCCATCACGTCGTCCCAGTTGGTCAGCACCAGCTTGACGGGGTTGAGCACGGCCATGCCGCGGTGGGCCTTCAGCTCCAGGTCTTCGCGCAGGCAGCCTTCCAGGGTGCCGTAGTCGATCCAGCTGTCGGACTTGGTCACGCCAATGCGGTCGGCAAAGGTCTGGATGGCGGCGGGGGTGTAGCCACGGCGGCGCAGGCCGACGATGGTGGGCATGCGGGGGTCGTCCCAGCCGCTCACTTTGTGGTCGTACACCAGCTGGGCCAGCTTGCGCTTGCTGGTGATCACATACGTGAGGTTCAGGCGCGCAAATTCGTACTGGCGGGGGGCGGGGGCGCCCAGCAGGCCGCCCACAACGCGACCATCGGGAAGCGTTGTTACTTCCGTCAGGCGCTCCAGCAGCCAGTCATAAAACGGGCGCTGGTCTTCAAACTCCAGCGTGCACAGGCTGTGGGTGATCTGCTCCAGCGCGTCCTCAATGGGGTGCGCATACGTGTACATGGGGTAGATGCACCAGGTGTCGCCTGTGTTGTGGTGCGTGGCGCGGCGTATGCGGTAGATGGCCGGGTCGCGCATGTTGATGTTGGGGCTGGCCATGTCGATCTTGGCGCGCAGCACCATGCTGCCGTCTTCGTGCTTGCCATCGCGCATCTCGCGGAACTTGGCCAGGTTCTCGGCCGGGGTGCGGCTGCGGAAGGGGCTGTTCACGCCGGGCTTGCTGAAGTCGCCGCGGTTGATGCGGATCTGCTCGACCGTCTGCTCGTCCACATAGGCGTGGCCGGCTTCGATCAGGTGCTCGGCCGCGCGGTACATGAAGTCGAAGTAGTCGCTGGTCTGGTAGGGGGCGGCATCCTTGCTGCCGTTCCAGTCAAAGCCCAGCCATTTCACCGCGTCGATGATGCTGTTGACGTATTCGGTGTCTTCTTTTTCGGGGTTGGTGTCGTCAAACCGCATGTGGCACACGCCGCCGTAGTCGCGCGCCAGGCCGAAGTTGATGCAGATGCTTTTGGCGTGGCCCACGTGCAGGTAGCCGTTGGGCTCGGGCGGGAAGCGGGTGCGGATCTTGGCGGGGTCGGGTTCGCCCTCGGCGTGGTGGGCGGCGTCGCCCGGGGTGCCGGCCCAGTGGCGGCTGGCGTAGGTGCCTTTGTCCAGGTCGGCTTCAATGATCTGGCGCAGGAAGTTGCTCGTCTTGGTGGCTTCCGGGGCGGCTGCGGCGGCGTTGTCGGCTGTTGTGGCGGAGGTTTGGGAGCTCATAGGGCCATTTTAGGGGGGCGTTCCGTGATGGGTCAGCAACAGCGACCAACGTGTGTACGTTCAGTCACAACGTTAAGCGCGACTTGTGCCATCCGTTTGGGCCCCTGGTGCGTTGTGTACGGGTGCGGTGAGCCGGCCTGGCTGGACACCCTCGCTCAAATAGGAGATTCCTCATGACGAAAACTCGTTCTTTCCATGCCTTGATCGGCTCGGCTGGCGTGGCGCTGGCTCTGCTGGCCGCTGCGAGCCTGGCCCAGGCTCGCGACATCAACTGGTCCGTTGGCATTGGTGTGCCTGGCGTGGTGGTGGGGGCCAGCCATGGCGGCTACTACTCGCCAGCCCCGGTGTACGTGCCCCCGCGGCCTGTGTACTACGCGCCTCCGCCACCCGTGTACTATGCGCCACCCCGCCCGGTGTATTACGCCCCGCCGCCGATCACCTACTATGCGCCTCCGCCCGCCGTGTACTATGGTGGCTACGGCTACAGCCACGGGCATCGGGGTCGCGGTCGAGGCCACGGGCACCACGGTCATTGGGACCGTTGACCCCAAAAGCGTGCTGCCACCGGGCCGCCCGCCGCAGCACTCTATGGCGCGCAAGTCGCCTTCAGCCAGCGTTGCAAACGCTGTTTTCGCAGCAGTCCTTCGGGGCTGCTTTTCTTTGCGCGGCACTTGGGCGAGGCCGCTGGCAGTGCTGGCAGATAATTCTTCGGATTCGGATCCCGTCGCGGTGGCGGGAACACTGCCGTGGAGCGTTTGCCTGTGAAAACCATTTTTGTTCTGAATGGCCCCAACCTGAGCCTGCTGGGCACGCGCGAACCCGCGGTGTACGGCGCGCAAACCCTGGCCGACGTGGAAAAGCTGTGTGCCGATACCTGCGCGCGCCATGGCTTTGCGCTGCGCTTTCACCAAAGCAACCACGAAGGCGCGCTGGTGGACTGGATTCACGAGGCAGGCCGGATGCATACGGCGGGCCAGTTGGCCGGTGTCATCATCAACGCCGGGGCGTATACCCACACCAGCATTGCCCTGCACGATGCCGTCAAGGGCACGGGCATCACGCTGATCGAACTGCACATCAGCAACGTGCATGCGCGCGAGGAATTCCGTCACCACTCCTACATGGCAGCGGCCGCCCGGGCGGTGCTGTGCGGCTTTGGCGTGGCGGGCTACGGCCTGGCCATCGACGGGCTGGCGCAGATGCAGCCGCCCGCTGGACCCCACTGACCCGATTGCCTGGCACCCTGCCAGCGCGGAGGCCGCAGACATGACCGCATCTCTGGCGCCCCTGGAAATCCGCGAGGACGAGGTCGAGATCACCGCCATGCGCGCGCAGGGGGCTGGTGGGCAAAACGTCAACAAGGTTGCTAGCGCTGTTCATCTGCGGTATGACGTGGCGGCATCGTCACTGCCCGAGGACGTGAAAGAGCGGCTGCTGGCCCAGCGCGACAGCCGGATCACACAAGAGGGCGTGATTGTCATCAAGGCGCAGAAGTACCGCAGCCAGGAGCAAAACCGCGCCGATGCGCTGGTCCGGCTGACCGCGCTGGTCAACTCCGTGGCTGTGCCGCCGCGTGTGCGCCGCGCCACCAAGCCCACCCACGGCTCCCAGCAGCGGCGGCTGGAGGGCAAGACCCAGCGGTCAGAAACCAAGGCCCTGCGCGGCAGGGTGCGCGAGGCCGGTTAGCAGCGGCAAGCGGGGTGACCAATGCCAGCCTGCAAGGCTGTAGGAATCAAAGCACAAGCCGTTGGGTTGATCCAACGCGATCCTCGCCAGGCTGGTTTTCGCCGAATTCGCGGCCGTCGATTTTCAGTCTGGCAAATTCTCAGATCGATTTCCACGCGTGATTGCGCAGCGTTGCCCCTGTTTGACGTCAAAAAAATGAGATTTTTTGGTCGCTTACGCACGATTTGTCTGGTTCGAAAGCTATCTATTTGATAGCAATTGAGGGGCTCAGACTGCCATGGGGCCCGGGCCGCCGTCTTCCACCACAAAGCGGGCCTGGGTGGCCACGCCGCTGTCCGCCCGCAGCGGGTCGTCCACCACGCGCAGGGTCGTGATCCAGCGGGCGGGCGTGATGTCGGCCAGGCCATAGCCGCGCTGGTCGGGCCGCGCCAGCAGTACATGCGGGTTGAGGCGCGCGATGGCGTCGGCCTTGTCTTGCGTGGTGCCCGCGCGTGAGCTGATGGAGGTGCCGCAGAACTCGCTGGCCAGCACCGGCGAGTCGGCGCGCAGCGCCTCGGCGTGCACGCGGCAGACGTAGTTCTGGTGGATGTCTCCACCCAGCAGCACGGTGTTGCGCGGGCTGTGGGCTGCCACCGATTGCAGCAGGCGGGCGCGGGCGGCGGGGTAGCCGTCCCAGCTGTCGGTGGGCACGAGGCCAGAGGGGTGCTGTCTTGCCGAGAACAGCGTCTGTTGCGCAATCACGCTCCAGCGCGTCGATTGGGTTGCACGGGCATCTGCGGCCAGGCCTGCGTCCAGCCAGCGTTCCTGCCCTTGGCCCAGCAGGGTCCGCGACGTATCGGTCAGGGTGGGGCAGTCGGCAGGGCGCACGGCGCCTGCGCCCGCAGTATCGGGCTGGCGGCAGGCCTGCCAGGTGCGGTACTGCCGGGCGTCCAGCAGATGGATGTGCGCCAGGCTTCCCCAGCGCAGGCGGCGGTACACCTGCAGCGTCTGCCACTGCGGTGCGGCAGCCGGACCGACCAGTGCTGCCGCGCGCAGCGGCATGTTTTCGTAGAACGCCTGCCAGGCGGCGCTTCGTAACGCATCGAAGGCGCCCAGGTCGCCGCGCCCGACCGCCCCGGCGTAGTCGTTTTGCACTTCATGGTCGTCCCATGTCACGGCCCAGGGGCATGCGGCATGGGCAGCCTGGAG
>JBKCTS010000073.1:0-7284 GCA_046318695.1 Acidovorax sp. | reverse complement strand
GCCGGTGGCAAGCGCCTGCGTCGCCGCTTCGATCGTCGCAGCGTCTAACGCATCTGGCGCGTCAGGTGCGTGGCCGGCCTCGATCAATGACCGCAATGCATCCATCAACGCATCGATGCCTTGCCGCTCGTGATCCGTCAGCAAATCGCCGTCGGCCTCCAAAGCACTCTGCGTGGCCAGCAGCATCCGGTCCGCGTCCACCCGCGCCTGCACCGCTGCGCGCGCGCGCATGTCCTGCGCTGCCGTGGCAAAACCATCTTGCAGCATGCGTGCGATCTGGTCATCCGAAAGCCCGTAAGACGGCTTCACATCAATGCGTGCCTGCACACCGCTGCCCTGCTCCCTGGCATCCACGCTCAGCAAGCCGTCCGCATCCACCGTGAAGGTCACGCGGATGCGTGCGGCACCCGCCGCCATGGGCGGAATACCGCGCAGCTCGAAGCGGGCCAGACTGCGGCAGTCGGCCACCAGGTCGCGTTCGCCCTGCACCACATGGATGGCGAGCGCCGTCTGCCCGTCTTTGTAGGTGGTGAAGTCCTGGGCCTTGGCGGTGGGAATGGTCTCGTTGCGCGCCACGATGCGTTCGACCAATCCGCCCATGGTTTCAATGCCCAGCGACAGCGGAATCACGTCCAGCAGCAACATGTCGCCTGCCGCGCTGTTGCCAGCCAACTGGTTGGCCTGGATGGCGGCCCCCAGGGCCACGACCTCGTCGGGGTTGAGGTTGGTCAAGGGCTCGGTGCCAAAAAACTCGGCCACCGCGCGCTGGATCTGGGGCATGCGCGTGGAGCCGCCCACCATCACCACGCCACGAATGTCTTCGCGCGCCAGATGCGCATCGCGCAAAGCGCGGCGCACCGCGGCCATGGACCGCGCGGTCAGGCTGGCCGTGAGGGCCTCGAAATCTTCTCTCTTAACCTCAAAATCAACGGTCGCGCTTGATAGATATGCCTTGAATGCTATCGAATCAGTAGTAGTTAACGCCTCTTTGCAGGCCCGCGCAGCCACCCGCGTGGCCGACTTGTCCGAAGCCGTGACCAGTTCCAGATGGCACTGCTGCACCACCCAGTCCGCCAGCGCGGCATCGTAGTCGTCGCCACCCAGCGCAGAGTCGCCACCCGTCGCAATCACCTCGAACACGCCCTGCGTCAGGCGCAAAATGGAGATGTCGAACGTGCCGCCGCCCAGGTCATACACCGCATAAACGCCCTCGCTGGCGTTGTCCAGCCCGTAGGCGATGGCAGCGGCTGTGGGCTCGTTGATCAGACGCAGCAGGTTGATGCCCGCCAGCCGCGCGGCGTCCTTGGTGGCCTGGCGCTGGGCATCGTCGAAGTAAGCAGGCACGGTAATGACCGCGCCATACAAATCGTCGTTGAAGCTGTCCTCGGCCCGAAAGCGCAGCGTAGCCAGAATCTCGGCGCTGAGCTCCACGGGCGATTTCTCGCCGCCCGCGGTGGCAATGCGCACCATGCCGCCTTCGGCCGCATCCGCGGTGGGCACCACGAAGTCGTAAGGCAGCTTGCCCGCCTGGGCAATGTCGGCCAGCCCGCGGCCCATGAAGCGCTTGAACGATGCGATCGTGTTGCGCGCATCCTGCGACTGTGCCGCGACAGCGTCGTGGCCGATCTGCCGTCCGCCGTTGTACAGGTAGCGCACGACGGATGGCAACAGGACGCGCCCCTGTTCATCCGGCAGGCACTCGGCGACACCATTGCGCATGGCAGCGACCAGCGAATGGGTGGTCCCAAGGTCGATGCCAACGGCAATGCGCCGCTGGTGCGGGTCGGGGGACTGGCCGGGCTCGGAAATCTGCAGTAGCGCCATGGAATGTTGGATCTCGACAGGAAGAAGCACGCGCAATGGGTGCGCGCAGCTTGGGGGCAAAAGTCGCTATTGTCCCTGCTGCTCCCGGCGGCGCTCGATGTCATCGGCAAAACGCGCAATGAACATGAGGGCTCTGACCTGCAGGGCGGCGCCCGGGTAGTCCTGTTGCCCGTCGATGAGCTGCTGGCACTGGCGCAGCGCCGCGCTGCGGGCGCTGGCGACCTCGTCGTCCAGGGCATCCAGCGCAGCGGGCGAAGACGCGTCCTCCAGCGCCTCACGCCACTCCATCTGCTGCATGAGGAACTGCGCGGGCATCGCCGTGTTGTCCTCGGCCTGGACGGGCGCACCGTGCAGTTCGCACAGGTAGGCCGCGCGGCGCACCGGGTTCTTCAGCCGCTGGTAGGCCTCGTTGATGCGCACCGACCACTGCATGGCCACACGCTGCGCGGCAGCCCCCTGGGCCGCAAACCGGTCGGGGTGGGCCTCGCGCTGCAGTTCCTTCCAGCGCGCATCAATGGCGCTGCGCTCCTGCTCAAAACGCTGCGGCAGGCCAAACAGTTCGAAGTCGTCGGATTGCAGATTCATGGAACGGGCCGTGCGCGGGCCGGGTCAGTCAAGAAAAAACCGCCAGCGCGCAAGGCGTTGGCGGTCGTGTGCGGTGGCCGGTATGCGCTGGCGTCAGACGCGAAAGCTCTCGCCGCAACCGCAACGATCGCGCTCGTTGGGGTTGTTGAACTTGAAGCCTTCGTTCAACCCCTCGCGCACGAAGTCGAGTTCGGTGCCGTCAATGTAGGCGAGGCTCTTGGGGTCGATCAGCACCTTGACGCCGTGGTTCTCAAACACGATGTCTTCCGGTTCGGTTTCGTCCACATACTCGAGCTTGTAGGCCAGGCCCGAGCAACCGGTGGTCTTGACCCCGAGGCGCACACCCACGCCCTTGCCGCGGCGCGACAGGTACCGGCTCACATGCCGGGCTGCCGCTTCTGTCAACGTGATAGCCATGTCCTCAGGCCGCCGCCGCGTGCTTGGTTTTGTAGTCGAGCACGGCCGCCTTGATGGCGTCTTCGGCCAGGATGGAGCAGTGGATCTTGACAGGGGGCAGCGCCAGCTCCTGGGCAATTTCACTGTTTTTGAGGGCCGCCGCTTCGTCCAGCGTTTTGCCCTTGACCCACTCGGTCACCAGCGACGACGACGCAATTGCCGAGCCGCAGCCGTAGGTTTTGAAACGCGCGTCTTCGATCACGCCCGTCTGCGGGTTCACCTTGATTTGCAGCTTCATCACGTCGCCGCAGGCGGGCGCGCCGACCATGCCGGTGCCCACCGAGTCGTCACCCTTGTCGAACGAGCCGACGTTGCGAGGGTTTTCGTAGTGGTCAACCACTTTGTCAGAGTAAGCCATGGTGTTACCTCTTCAATGCTTGAGTTTCATTCGGATGTTCAATGTGCGGCCCACTGGATGGTGCTCATGTCGATGCCATCCTTGTACATCTCCCACAGCGGGCTCAACTCGCGCAGGCGTGCCACGTTCTCGCGGATGGTGGAGATCGCATAGTCGATCTCTTGCTCGGTGGTGAAACGGCCTATGGTCATGCGCAGGCTGCTGTGCGCGAGCTCGTCGCTGCGGCCCAGGGCGCGCAGCACGTAGCTGGGCTCCAGGCTGGCGGATGTGCAGGCCGATCCCGACGACACCGCAAGCCCCTTGATGCCCATGATGAGCGATTCGCCTTCGACGAAATTGAAGCTCATGTTCAGATTTTGCGGCACGCGGCGCTCCAGGCTGCCATTGATGAACACCTGCTCGATGTCCTTGAGGCCGTTGAGCAGCCGCTGCTGCAGCGCGCGGGCCTTGGCATTGCTACTGGCCATTTCTTCCCTGGCAATGCGAAAGGCTTCACCCATGCCGACGATCTGGTGCGTGGGCAAGGTGCCCGAACGCATGCCCCGCTCATGGCCACCACCGTGCATCTGGGCTTCCAGGCGCACGCGCGGCTTGCGGCGCACATACAGCGCACCCACGCCCTTGGGGCCGTAGGTCTTGTGCGCGGTCATGCTCATCAGGTCGATGGGCAGCACGTTCATGTCGATCTCGACCCGGCCCGTGGCCTGGGCAGCATCCACGTGCAACAAAATGCCCTTTTCGCGGCACAACGCGCCGATGGCAGGAATATCCTGGATCACCCCGATTTCGTTGTTCACAAACAGGATGCTGATCAAGACCGTGTCAGGACGGATGGCCGCTTTCAGCGCCTCTAGGTCAACCAGGCCGTCTTCCTGCACATCCAGGTAGGTGGCTTCAAAGCCCTGGCGCTCGAGCTCCCGCATGGTGTCCAGCACGGCCTTGTGCTCGGTTTTGAGCGTGATCAGGTGCTTGCCCTTGCCCTTGTAGAAGTGCGCCGCACCTTTCAGGGCAAGGTTGATGGACTCGGTGGCGCCGCTGGTCCACACGATCTCGCGGGGGTCGGCGCCGATGAGGTCGGCCACCTGGACACGGGCCTTCTCAACGGCCTCTTCAGCCTCCCAGCCCCACGCATGGCTGCGGGATGCTGGGTTGCCAAAGTGCTCGCGAAGCCACGGAATCATGGCATCCACAACGCGCGGATCCACCGGGGTGGTGGCTCCGTAGTCGAGGTAAATCGGAAAGTGGGGAGTCATGTCCATGGCTGGCTCAGTGGGCGCCGTCTGGCTGGCAAAAAACGATGGGAACAGAGAGCTTCAAAAACGGTCAGGGCTTAGCTGGCCCGCAGGCCTGCCAAGGGCCCGAATCCTCATGATTTGGCGAATGCGTTTCCAAGCGCGAACACCGAATTGGGCGCGTTGACGCGGATCGGCTTGACCACCGGTGCGGTGGAAATGGCGCGCCGCACCGCAGGCTTGTCCTCAATCTGCACGCCTTTGGCAAGTTGCTCGTCCACCAGCTTTTGGAGCGTGACGGAATCCAGAAACTCGACCATGCGCTGGTTCAGCGATGCCCACAGCTCGTGCGTCATGCAACGCCCTGCTTCGCCCAGGCAGTTTTCCTTGCCACCGCATTGTGTGGCGTCGATGGGTTCGTCCACCGAAACAATAATATCTGCCACCGTGATGTCACCCGCCTTGCGGGCCAGCGTGTAGCCACCACCAGGGCCACGGGTGGATTCCACCAGTTCGTGGCGGCGCAGTTTTCCAAAAAGCTGCTCAAGGTAGGACAAAGAGATCTGCTGGCGCTGGCTGATGGCCGCCAGGGTGACAGGACCATTGTTTTGGCGCAGGGCCAGGTCAATCATGGCAGTGACCGCAAAACGGCCTTTGGTTGTGAGACGCATCGCAAGCTCCTGGTGTTAAGGCTTGGCCGTTGTAAAAACTGCCGCCACTACCGGTTGGCAGCGATGGCACCGTCTCCGCCCCTTACTCCCGCCAGCCGCCTGGCGTGGAGCCCTTCATCGTCGGGCTTTTTTCTTGAGTGTTTTACACAAGTATATCACAAAGCCCAAGAAAATTGGTCGGGTTATAAAACCGATCGGTCACAAGACGACCAATGAGATTTATCGCCCTTGTAGCCCCACCACATCCTTGCCTGAAGCGCCAAAGGCCTGGTCCTTGAGCCGGGTCAGTTGGTCGCGCATGCGGGCGGCCTGCTCGAACTCCAGATTGCGCGCATGGTCCAGCATGAGTTTTTCCAGCCGCTTGATCTCGCGCGCCACGTCTTTGTCGGACATGTCTTCCACCTGGGCCCGCTCAATGGCCTCCTGCTGCAGCCGCTCGGCCTCCTTGCCCGCCTTTTCGCTGTAAACGCCGTCGATCAGGTCGCGCACACGCTTGACGATGGTGCGCGGCGTGATCCCGTGCGCCTGGTTGTGCGCGATCTGCTTGAGGCGGCGGCGCTCTGTTTCGCCAATGGCTTTCCTCATCGAATCCGTGATGCGGTCCGCATACAAGATGGCATGGCCGTTGATGTTGCGCGCCGCACGGCCAATGGTCTGGATCAGGCTGCGCTCGGCCCTCAAAAAGCCTTCCTTGTCCGCATCCAGAATGGCCACCAGGGACACCTCCGGTATGTCCAGCCCCTCGCGCAGCAGGTTGATGCCCACCAGCACGTCGAAGGCGCCCAGCCGCAGGTCGCGGATGATTTCCACCCGCTCCA
The DNA here is from genome assembly GCA_046318695.1 of Acidovorax sp. Taxonomy (GTDB): domain Bacteria; phylum Pseudomonadota; class Gammaproteobacteria; order Burkholderiales; family Burkholderiaceae_C; genus Acidovorax. Next base: position 1,340 of record JBKCTS010000073.1, on the reverse strand, counting down.
CCGTGTCCACATCGCTGTGCAGGTAGCGCACCTTGACCCCGTTGTCGGTCAGGTAGTCGGTCAGCTGCTCGGCCATGCGCTTGGTCAGCGTGGTGATGAGCACGCGTTCGTGCTTTTCCACGCGGATGCGGATCTCCTGCAGCACGTCGTCCACCTGGTGGGTGGCCGGGCGCACTTCAACCACCGGGTCCACCAGTCCTGTGGGGCGCACCACCTGGTCCACCACCTGGCCTGAATGGGTTTTTTCGTAATCGGCGGGCGTGGCCGACACAAAAATCGCTTGCCGCATGCGCTGCTCGAACTCTTCGAACTTCAGCGGCCGGTTGTCCAGCGCCGAGGGCAGCCGGAAACCGTATTCAACCAGCGTGGTCTTGCGGGAACGGTCGCCGCTGTACATGGCATTGAGCTGGCCCACCATCTGGTGGCTCTCATCCAGGAACATCAGCGAGTCCTTGGGCATGTAGTCGGTCAGCGTGCTGGGCGGGCTGCCCGGCGCTGCCCCCGAAAGGTGGCGGGTGTAGTTTTCGATACCCTTGCAGTGCCCCACCTCGCTGAGCATCTCCAGGTCAAAACGCGTGCGCTGCTCCAGCCGCTGGGCCTCGACCAGCTTGCCGTCAGCCACCAGCTGCTGCAATCGCTCGGCCAGCTCCAGCTTGATGGACTCGACCGCCGACAGCACCTTGTCGCGCGGCGTTACATAGTGGCTGCTGGGGTACACGGTAAAGCGCGGGATCTTTTGCTTGACGCGGCCCGTGAGCGGGTCAAACAGTTGCAGGCTTTCGAGTTCGTCGTCAAACAGCTCGATGCGGATCGCCAGCTCAGAATGCTCCGCTGGAAACACGTCAATCGTGTCACCCCGCACCCGGAACTTGCCGCGCGAGAAATCCGCCTCGTTGCGCTGGTATTGCATACGGATCAGTTGGGCGATCACATCGCGCTGGCCCAGCTTGTCCCCCACGCGCAGCGTCATCACCATACGGTGGTAGCTCTCGGGTTCGCCAATGCCATAAATGGCCGACACGGTGGCCACGATCACCACGTCGCGCCGCTCCATCAGACTCTTGGTGCACGACAGGCGCATCTGCTCGATGTGCTCGTTGATCGCGCTGTCTTTTTCAATGAACAGGTCGCGCTGGGGCACGTAGGCCTCGGGCTGGTAGTAGTCGTAGTAGCTCACGAAGTACTCCACCGCGTTCTTCGGGAAAAACTCGCGGAACTCGCTGTACAGCTGCGCGGCCAGGGTCTTGTTGGGGGCAAACACGATGGCTGGCCGCCCCAGGCGGGCGATCACATTGGCCATGGTGAAGGTCTTGCCCGAGCCGGTCACCCCCAGCAGGGTC
>JBKCTS010000072.1:0-20888 GCA_046318695.1 Acidovorax sp. | reverse complement strand
GCTCATGGCGATCTGGCAGGCCATGGCCGGGGCCGTGCGCCGCGGCTGCGCCAGCACGGGCCACCTGCCTGGGCCCTTGCAGGTGCGCCGCCGCGCTGCCGAGCTGCACCACCCGCTCAGCAGCGCACCCGAGGCCGCACTGCGCGATCCGCTGTCGATGCTGGATTGGGTCAACCTCTACGCCATGGCCGTCAACGAGGAAAACGCGGCAGGTGGCCGCGTCGTGACGGCACCCACCAACGGCGCAGCGGGCGTGATACCGGCCGTGCTGCATTACTACGTGAACTTCCTGCAGTCCACGCACCCGCCCAACGAAGACGGCATTGCCGAATTTCTGCTCACCGCGGGCGCCATCGGCATCATCTACAAAGAAAACGCATCGCTGTCGGGCGCCGAGGTTGGCTGCCAGGGCGAGGTGGGCGTGGCCTGCTCGATGGCCGCCGGGGCCCTGGCTGCCGTGATGGGCGGCACGCCCGAGCAGATCGAAAACGCCGCCGAGATTGGCATGGAGCACAACCTGGGCATGACCTGCGACCCCGTGGGCGGGCTGGTGCAGATCCCCTGCATCGAACGCAACGCCATGGGTGCCATCAAGGCCATCAACGCCGCCCGCATGGCACTGCGCGGCGACGGCCAGCATGTGGTCTCGCTCGACAAGGTCATCAAGACCATGATGCAGACCGGCGCGGACATGAAGGTCAAGTACAAGGAAACCTCGCGCGGCGGGCTTGCGGTGAACGTGGTGCAGTGCTGAGGACAGCCGGGAGATCTGCGCGGCTGCGCTGTTCAAGGCTCAAGGCTTGAGGTTTCTTGGGCAACACCGGCGTGGATGGCTTGGCCGGGCCCATCCGGAGGTTTGCTATTTTTTTGATAGCGTGCAGCGCACTTAAAACGTGCGCTGGTGGCGCAAAACACCTCAAAACCCAACAACCCGCCTGTCCCTGTGGGCCATGGGACAATCCCGGCCCATGACTCCGCAGCAGTACGTCCAGCAAAAAGCCGTGGCCTCGGGCAGCAGCTTTTATTACGCCTTTCTGTTCCTGCCCGCGCCGCGCCGCGCGGCCATCACGGCGTTCTATGCTTTTTGCCGCGAGGTGGACGATGTGGTGGACGAGGTGAGCGATGCCGGTGTGGCGCGCACCAAGCTGGCCTGGTGGCAGTCTGAAGTGGCCAAGTCGTTTGCCGGGCAGCCCACGCACCCGGTGATGCAGGCCCTCATGCCGCACACCGCGCAATACGGCATCGAGCAGCGCCACCTGCAGGCCGTCATCGACGGCTGCCAGATGGATCTGGAGCAAACGCGCCACCTGGACTTTGCGGGCCTCAAGGGCTACTGCCACCTGGTGGCCGGCGTTGTGGGTGAGGTGGCAGCGCGCATCTTTGGCCAGACCGACCCGCGCACCACCGAATACGCCCACACGCTGGGCCTGGCGTTTCAGCTCACCAACATCATCCGCGATGTGGGCGAAGACGCCATGCTGGGCCGCGTGTACCTGCCGGTGAGCGAACTGCAGCAGTTTGACGTGAAGGCGCATGAGGTCTTGAAGCGCCAGTACTCCGACCGCTTCACCGCGCTGATGCGCTTTCAGGCCGAACGCGCGCACGGCCTGTATGACCAGGCCTTTGCCATGCTGCCGGATGCAGACCGCCGCACGCAAAAGCCCGGCCTGATGATGGCCAGCATCTACCGCACGCTGCTGCGCGAGATTGAGCACGACAACTTCCAGGTGCTGCACCAGCGCATCAAGCTCACCCCGCTGCGCAAGTTCTGGCTGGCCTGGAAGGTGCAGGCGCTGGGCCGGATGTAGTGACGCGCCCAATGAAAGTCGCCGTCATCGGCGCTGGCTGGGCCGGCTTGGCAGCCGCCATCGCGCACACCGAGGCCGGCCGCTCGGTAACGGTGTTGGAGGCCACACGCACCCTGGGCGGCCGGGCCAGGGCGGTGCCCGGTGTGCTGCCCGGCGGCGCGCCCGTCACGCTCGACAACGGCCAGCACATTCTGATTGGCGCGTACACCGAAAGCCTGCGCCTGATGCGACTGGTGGGTGTGGACCCCGATGCAGCGCTGCTGCGCCTGCCCCTGACCTTGCAGTTCCCCGACGGTCAGGGTTTGCGCCTGCCTGATGTGCCGCCGCCGCTCGACGCCCTGCTGGGCATTGCCCGCGCAAACGGCTGGGGCTGGGCCGACAAGCTGGCGCTGTTGCGTGCGGCCACGGCCTGGCGGCTGCGCGGGTTCCGGTGCGATCCGGGCACGTCGGTGGCCGCCCTCTGCGCGCCACTCACCCCGCGCCTGATGGCCGAGTTCATCGAGCCGCTGTGCGTGTCGGCGCTCAACACACCGACCCACGCAGCCAGCGGTCAGGTGTTTCTGCGGGTGCTGCGTGACAGCCTGTTCAGCGGCCGTGGCGGCTCCAACCTGCTGCTGCCGCGGGTGGACCTGGGCAGCCTCTTGCCGCAAGCCGCGGCGCACTGGCTGGCGAAGCGCGGTGCACGGGTGCTGACCGGCCAGCGCGTGCAGGCGCTGGTGCCTTTGCCTGGCGGACATTGGGAGTTGATAGGCGTGGCAGATTCCGTCTCGGCCGATGGCACCAAGGACGCGGCGGCACAGCGCCCGGTGTTTGACCACGTCACGTTGGCCTGCCCCTCGGGGGAGGCCGCCCGCCTGGTGGCCAGCGTGGGCCCTGAGCAGGCTGCCGGGCAGCCCCAGGCCGCCACCGCCTGGACCGACTGCGCGCGCGGCCTGCGCTTTGAGGCCATCACCACGGTCTATGCCCATGCGCCGGGCGTGCGCTTGTCGCAACCCATGCTGGCACTGCGCAGCACGCCGGAGCAGCCTGCGCAGTTCGTTTTTGACCGGGGGCAACTCGATGGCCAGCACGGCCTGCTGGCGTTCGTGGTGAGCGCCAGCCAGGGCGACCGCGCCACCACCTTGCAGCAGGTGCTTGCACAGGCTGCATCACAACTCGGTCTGCGCACGTTGCAGCCCGTGCAGACGGTGGTGGAAAAGCGCGCCACCTTTGCCTGCACCCCCGGCCTGCAGCGGCCCGGCATGCAGGTGCTGCCCGGGCTGACGGCCTGCGGCGACTATGTGGATGGACCCTACCCCGCCACGCTGGAGGGCGCAGTGCTCAGTGGCACGGCGGTGGCGCGCGTCACGGGCAGTTCAGCGCCTGGCTGAGCATGCTGGGCGATGGTGGCGGTCAGATCCGCCCTACTTTTCCAGCCACCACTGGATGACAACTTTGGCCAAAAATCCCAGGAAGCCCACCCCCAGCCCCAGAAACAGAACGAAGGTGCCGAACCGGCCCGCCTTGGACTGCCACGCAAGCTGGCCAATGATGAACAGCATGTAGGCGATGAAGGCGCCCACGCCATAGGTCAGGAAGAAACCCGAGATCTGCGCCTCGGTGAAGCCGAAGATCACGGCGCGTCTCCCATGGGCTGCACCTGCTCGCTCGCGGGCTCGCGCTCTGGAAGGCTCGACGGGTCGACCACGTCGCGGTAGGCATGCCAGCTGGCATGGCCCAGCAGGGGCATGATGAAAATCAGTGCCAGCATGAGCGAACCCAACCCCAGCAGCGTCAACCCCAGGATGAGCGCCGCCCAAAACGCCATGGGCAGCGGGTTGACCACCACCGCCTGCCAGCTGGTGAGCACGGCCTGCAACAGCGTGGCACGTCGGTCCAGCAGCAGGGGCATGGCCACCACGCTCGATGCAAAAATGGGCGCAGCCATCAGGCTGCCCAGCGCCAGCCAGATCTCGAACAGCCAGCCATCGCGGGCCATGACCACATGGCGCACGAAATCCACTGGCGTCTCGATGGGCACCGGGGCCAGCAGGGTGATGAGAGCGGCCGATGTGACCACCCAGCCCGTGGCAGCCAGCGCCAGCAATGCGCCAAACTGCACCATGCACCAGTAGTCGCGGCCCCATTTGTTGACATGGCTGTTTTGCCAGTTGACCCAGGTCGTGAGCACCACGCCCAGGTTGGCGCGTTCGCCGCGCTCCAGGGCGCGACTCAGGGCATACAGGCTGGTGGCCAGCACCGGCGCAATCACCAAAAAGCCCGACAGTGCCCCGGCCAAAAACCAGAAACGGTGGTACCCCACCGCAACGATCACAGCGCCCAGCACAGCCAGCGCCAGGCCATGCACCACGCTGATCCAGCCCGCACGCGCCATGTCGCGCCAGCCCAGCCTGAGCCAGATCAAGGGCTGCAAGAGACCGATGGAACGAACTGCAGGCAGGGGGATGGGGTGACGGGGCATGGGGGTGGTCGGCGGGTGATGGAGTGGTTAACGCAGGCCGCCAACAAGCGCCCGCCCCACTGTAGCGCGCAAGTCTGTTGCATGCCAAGCCACCAAGGCACAGCGGCGCGGGCGCGCCGCTGGCCTACCCGCGCAGCAGGCGGCACAGCTCGGAAAGGCTGCTCACCGTGGCGTGCGGGGGCGTGTCGTACGGCCACGCGTGCTCGGCCGGGTTGAACCACACGGCCTGCATGCCAGCGTCCATGGCACCTTGGGCGTCCAGCGTGGCGTCGTCTCCCACATGCAGCACTTCGTGGGGCTGCACCTGCAGCGCCGCCGCAGCCGCATGGAAGATGCGTGCGTCGGGCTTGGCAATGCCCAAGCCCTGCGCGCTCAGGCTGTGGCGGAAATACTGGCCAATGCCCACGCGGTGCACATCGGCATTGCCGTTGGACACCGCCGCCACCGGATACCGCGCCGACAGGAAGGCCAGCGTATCGTGCGCATCGGCAAACAAATCCACCCGCTGGCGCTCGGCAAAGAACAGATCGAACGCGGGCTCGGCCAGCGCGGGCTCATCACCCGCCTGCACGAGCGCCATGCGGATCGACTCGCGCCGCAAGGCGCTCAGGTCGTGCTGCAGGTCGGGCCGCAGCGTGACCATCTGGTTGCGGATGGCGCGCAACGCGGCGGTGTCTTTGAACAGCGCGGCCGCGGTGGGTGCGTTTTCGGTCATCCAGGCCAGCAGCACGGCCTCGGCGCGCTCGATGGTGGGCCAGATGGGCCACAGGGTGTCGTCCAGGTCAAGCGTGACGGCGCGGATGCGGGAGAGGTCAAGGTTCTGTGTATCAGACATGGGGGGCCGTCGAGAACGCGGGGCAGGTGATGAAGGCAGGTGATAAGGTCAAGAATAGCGCGCCCGGCAAACACCCTCGGCCACAAGGCCGCAGGGCTTTTGACACAATCGGGCCCATGCTGAATTCCCCCTTCGCCTCCGAACCCCCCTACACCCACGGCCAGGCAGATCGCACCGCCGTTTTGCTGTGCAACCTGGGCACGCCCGATGCAGCCACCGCACCGGCAGTGCGCCGCTACCTGGCGCAGTTTCTGGGGGACCACCGCGTGGTGGAGATCCCTAGGCTGCTGTGGATGGTGATCCTGCACGGCATCATCCTGCGGGTGCGGCCGGCCAAGTCCGCTGCCAAATACGCCACGGTGTGGACACCCGATGGCTCGCCCCTGGCGGTATGGACAGCCAAACAGGCCACGCTGCTGCGCGGCTGGCTGGGCGAAGCGGGCCATCCGGTGCTGGTGCGCCAAGCGATGCGCTATGGCAACCCGTCCATCGCAGGCCAACTGGATGCCCTGAAGGCCGAGGGCGCAACGCGCATCCTCATCCTGCCGCTGTACCCGCAATACTCGGCCACCACCACGGCCAGCGTGTTCGATGCCGTCTACACCTGGGCCGCGCAGACCCGCAACGTACCCGAGTTGCGCTTTGTGAACCACTACCACGACCACCCCGGCTACATCGACGCACTGGCCCGCACCATCGAATCGCACTGGAAGACGAACGGCCAGCCCGACCAGTTGGTGATGAGCTTTCATGGCGTACCCGAGCGCACCCTGCTCCTGGGCGACCCCTACCACTGCGAGGCCCGCAAAACCGGCCGCCTGCTGGCCGAGCGCCTGGGGCTGCGCGAGGACCGCTACCGCATTACCTTCCAGTCGCGCTTTGGCAAGGCCAAGTGGCTCGAACCCTACACCCAGCCCACCATCGAGGCACTGGGCGCGGCCGGTACGCGGCGCGTGGATGTGGTGTGCCCCGGCTTTACCAGCGACTGCCTTGAGACGCTGGAAGAAATCAACATGGAGGTGCGTGAAGCCTTTCTGCAGGCGGGCGGACAGGAGTTTCACTACATCCCCTGCCTGAACGACAACAACCAATGGATCACGGCCCTCAGCCGCATTGCGCAGCAGCACCTGGCTGGCTGGCCCACGCAAATGCCCTCTGCCACAGCCCTGGCGGACGCGCGCAAGAACGCGCTGGCAGGCGGCGCCCCCAAGGGGGTGTGCCCGGTCAAGCACTGAGCCCTCTGCGCGCAGGGCGTCGCCCGGGCACCAAGGCAGCGGGTGCTCAGACGGCCACGGTCAATTGCTATAGTTTTGATAGCATTCCAAGCATTAAAATCAAGCGCAACCGCCCTTTTTTATCAAACAATATCCATCCGGCGCGCTTGAAGGTGTGCCGCATGCCGCCCTCACGCCCTCGCGCTCCATGCCCGCCATTGCCCTTGAATCCCACCAGCTGCGCCTGACCATCGACCCGGCCACGCTGGGTTTTGCCAGCACCGCGGAGTTGCAGGACCTGCCCTTGCCGTGGATTGGCCAGGAACGCGCGCAGGCAGCGGCTCGGTTCGGGCTGACCATGATGCAGCCGGACTACCACCTGTTCGTGCTCGGTGAGGTCGGCAGCGGCCGCGCTTCGCTCATGCACCAGGCCATGTGCGAAGCGGCTGCCACACGCGCCGCGCCGCCCGACCTGTGCTACGTGCACAGCTTTGACGCGCCGGACCACCCACGAGCCGTGCGCCTGCCCGCGGGCCAGGGCCGTGTGCTGCGCAAGGCCATGGCAGAGCTGGCCCGGTCGCTGCAAACCGACATCCCGCGCCAGCTCAGCAGCCCGGACTTCCGCGCCCAGGCCCGCACCATTGCGCAGGCCTACGAAGCCCAGGAAGCCCAGGCCTTCTCGGCACTGGAAGCGTTTGCACGCGAGCGCCAGTTCCGCCTGACGCGCTCGGACGAGGACGGCGGGCACATGGTGTTCACCATCACCGGCAGCAACGGCCAGCCGCTGACCGAGAGCGAGGCCCGCGCCCTGCCGCCCGATCAGCGCGCCCGCATCGACGAGGCCGAGCAGGCCCTGCGCGCAGAAATCGTGGCGTTTGCCCAGGCGCTGCGCCCGCTGGAGCGCGTGCGCGACGATGCACTGAACGACCTGCGCAAGCGCACCGTTCGCCCGCTGCTGCAACAGGCGCTGCAGAGCTTGCGCGGCGCTGTGCCTGTGCTGCCAGACGTTCTGCAGACCTGGCTGGAGCAGGTCGAGCGTGAGCTGCTGCAACACCTGCACTGGTTCGAGCTGGCAGGGTTGCTCCCTAGGGACTCTGCCGCCGATGGGCCGCCGCTTGGCCAGCAGGGCGACGGCGATGACAGCGATGGCGATGAAGACGACGACGCCCAGGACGCGCTCAACCGCCTGCTGCATCTGTGCCAGATCCACCTGGCGGTAGACAACCACGCGCAGCAGGGCGCGCCTGTCATCGTTGAAGACAACCCCCAGCACCGCACCCTGTTTGGCAGCATCGAAGCCCGCCGCGAAAGCGACACCCCCCATGCCGACTACACCGGCATCCGCGCAGGCAGCCTGCTGCGCGCGCACGGCGGCTACCTGCTGCTGCACCTGCACGACCTGACCAGCGAAGAAGGCCTCTGGGCGCGCCTGCGGCGCTTTTTGCGGGCACGCCGTTTGCACATCGACGAAGCGGGCAGCGGCAGCAACGCAGGCGCATCCGTGTCGCTGCAGCCCGAGCCGGTGCAGGTGGACGTGAAGATCGTTTTGATCGGCACCGTGGAGGAGTACTACGCCCTGCAGGAAGCCGACCCCGACACTGCCCGCCGCTTTCGCGCCAAGGTCGATTTTGTGGAACGCTTTACCGCCAGCGCCGACTCCCGCCGGGCCAGTGCCATCTTTGTGGCGCACAGCTGCAAACGCCACGGCCTGCCGCACTTTGGTGCCGCCGCTGTGGCGCTGCTGCTGGAGCAAGCCCACCGAGAGGCTGACGACCAAGGCCGCCAGAGCGCCCAGTTCGGTCACATCGAAGCCTTGCTGATGGAAGCCGCGACCCTGTGCCAGGCCCGTGGCGCAGCGCGGGTGGAGGCCGCCGACGTGCAGGCCGCCCAACAGGCCCGCATGCTGCGTCACAACTACCCGCAAGAGCAGCTGCATGAATCCATCGCAGAGGGTGAACGACTCATCACCCTGACCGGCAGCACCCTGGGGCAGATCAACGCCCTCACGCAGATCGACCTGGGCGATTACTGCTTTGGCTTTCCGGTGCGCATCACTGCGCGCACGTTCGCCGGGCACGAGGGCCTGCTGAACATCGAGCGCGAGGTTGACATGTCGGGCCCCATCCACGACAAGGGCGTGCTCATCCTGCACAGCTACCTTACTGCCCTGTTCAGCCATGTGGCACCGCTGGCGCTCAATGCATCCATCGTGTTCGAACAGGAGTACAGCGGCGTGGAGGGCGACTCGGCCTCCTGCGCCGAGTTGTATGCACTGCTGTCGAGCCTGTCGGGCCTGCCGCTGCGACAGGGCATCGCCGTGACCGGCGCGCTCAACCAGCATGGCGAGGTGCTGCCGGTGGGCGGCATCAACGAAAAGATCGAAGGCTGGTTCCGCGCCTGTGCGGCCGCTGGCCTGGACGGCACGCACGGTGTGCTGGTGCCAGCGCGCAACCAGCGGCACCTGATGCTCTCGGCCGACATCGCCAGCGCGGTGGAGCGTGGCCTGTTTTTCGTGTACACCATGAACCATGTCAGCGAAGGTATCGCCCTCCTGACGGGCGAGCCTTCAGGCATGAGCCCGGCCGATCTGCAGCAGCCGCGCACCGACGATGCTTCGGACAACGTGGCCAGCGCGGAAGACACCGTGCTCGAGCGCGCCGAGGAAACCCTGCGCGCCTTCCGCCGCGCCTGCCAAACCGCCGCATACCCCCGACGCGGCCGGGGCAATGCATCGCGGCGTAAGCGCTAAAGGCCACGCTACCGCCGGATCACGCGCACAGGCAGCATTGAGGGCCACGCTGACCGAGGCTTTCGCGCATGGTGCCTGCCTGGCGCAAGACGTGGATCTGCGTTGCCAAGTCTCGCTGGGGCCGCGCCCCCGCTACATTTGGCACCTGACGCCTGGCCCTTGTGAATCGCCATGCATCCGACAAAAACAGTGTGATCAGGCCCGAGTTCATCGGGCGCAGAAAGACACCTCCATGAACTTTGACATGGGCATCCCCCATTGCCTTCCCACCGACCCTCGGCATTGCAGTTTCTGCCTGTTTCCGTGGGAGGGATACGAGGGTAAGGCAGGCACCTCGGCCTGTCTGGATGTGATGGCCAGGGAAGCTGATCTGTACGGCACGGTCTTCGACGCCCTGGGTCAAGAAGGCTGGGTTGAGACACGGGAGGAAGAGCTTGTTCTGGTCGGACAGGGCGAGTTTCACGTGCCGCTCATCCAATCGCTGATCAGCCAATCGCGTGTCAATGAGCTGACGCAAGCGCGCAAAGAATTTGCCATCATTCCGGTTCAAGCGGGCTGCCTGGCCTGATGCGCTTGACATGGTCTCGCATGCTTGCCGCTCGCAGCGTTTGGATACCGGCGATCGACGCCGCAATCTTGCGTCTTGCCAGCACAGTCCGTGATGCTGACTGAGCTTGAGATACCGGTGACCACCCAGGACGGCACGCGGCTGTCGCTGTGGCGCGTGCGTGACGATGCCTCAAACCCACCAGTCGGCACCAGCGACGTCTTCCTGACACACGGCACGTTCTCGGACAAGAGAATCTGCCTGGGCATGGCGAAGCACCTGGCGAATCTCGGCTACTGCTGCTGGATTTTGGAATGGCGCGGCCACGGCAGCAGCGGGGCATCGGCGACAGCCTTCAACTTCGACACCGTGGCGCAGTGCGATGTGATGGCCACCCTGGATCATTTAGAGCACAGGCAAGGCATCCGACGCCTGCACTGCGTGACGCACAGCGGTGGTGGCCTGGTGCTCACCATGTGTCTCACGCGCCACCCCCATCTTGCACCCCTTGTCGACAGGGCTGTTCTGTTCGCATGCCAGGCGCTGCACGCCGCCCCGTCAATGTCCCGAAAGTGGCTGCTGCGAAGCTTGCGCCTGGCCGGTCGGCTCCATGGCTCGATTCCAGGTCGCCGCCTGGGGCTGGGGATCCAGGATGAGTCCTGCTTCATGATGCAACAGTGGTACGACTGGAATATCAGCGAGCGGTTCATCGGACTGGACGGCTTTGACTACCTGGCGAACTTGCGCCAGCTCAAACTGCCGGTGCTGTCCGTATCGGGCGCCGCTGACAGGCTGATTGCGCCGCCAGCTGCGTGCAGAAAGTACCTTGAGGCCTGCGGTGGCGACGGAAACCGCTCGATCGAATGCGGGGTTTCGAGCGGATTCCGGCTGGACTACGCGCACGCCAATGTCTTGCATTCGCGCGCGGCCATGAGCGAGATCTGGCCAATTGCAGTGGATTGGCTCGCCTGTGCCACCACGCCGAGCGATCGGAGCGTCTTGGACACACGTGGCGACCCCGAGCCTCACGGGAAAAAATTCGTTGAACCTAAAAACGGCATTTGACCGCTTGTCATCTTGCCGCACACCGCGTGGACTCGGGCCTTGCGTTGTTTTTGCACCCCCATCTTTGGGGTGACAGCGCTATGCACTGGCCAGCGCCGCTGTTGGAGCGCCATGTGGTGTTGCCTGTCCTTGCAGGCACGAGCCTGCCGCGTCGTCGCGCCTTGCCTCGCACCCCAACAGTAGCGTTGGCAAATGCATCCAACTGCCGTGTCTAGGTTGAACAGATCACGGTGTCGCAGTCGCGAGAGCAATACAGCATGGCGGTGATGGCGGCGCCTTGACGGGACGAATGCCCCAATCGGCACACCGGAGAACCTCTGCACAACTCCCTACAGGCTGCGCTGACTCGCTCCAACCACGGTGACCGCTCGCCCGCCCCGGATCACGCACGCACCAGCGGTGGCAGCGCTGATCTGACGGTCGGCATGCCAGGGAACAGGGTGCGCGCTGTGAGCTGCGGATCCAGCCCGAAGGCTTCGGCACAGGCGACTGTCACGAGCGCATCCAAGCCCAGCGTGGGCCTGAGGTCACGCCCGTCCAGAAGCTGCCCCGGTGCCAGGCCTGGCCAGTCGGCCAGGACACGGCCTCCGTGGACGGGCCCACCCAGCAGCATGGCCACGGCACCCGTGCCGTGATCGGTGCCGCCGGTGCCATTGGCGCGCGCGGTGCGCCCGAACTCGGTGGCCACCAGCACCACGGTATCGGCCCACACGTTGCCCAGACCGTCGCGCAGCGCCGCCAACAGGCTGTCCAAACCCCGGAGCTGCGTTGCCAGGCGTGCGTTCTGCGCGCTGTGTGTGTCCCACCCACTGGTCTCGATCATGGCGATGCGCGGGCCGTCCGGTCGGGCAAGGAACCCTGCCGCCATGCGTCCCAGGGCAGCCGGGTCCTGGCGGCGCTCGCCGCGGCCCGCTGCCCCGCCCGCCATGCCCCGCGCATCCAGGGCCGACGACCACAGGCCGTTGAGCTGCGCATCGCGGGCGTAAAGCTGCTCCACGCGCTGCATCAGGTCATCGTGAGCCTCAGGAAGGTTCGATGGGGCGTACGTCACCACCGGGGCGCTGCCACGCAGGGCCATGGGCACCGCCGACGCAAACGCAATGGCGACCTTGTCGTCTGCGGGCAGCAGCCGCGAGAGGCGGTTGATCCAGCCATCCTTGAGCTGAAAGGGCGCGCTGCCACCGGTCTCCAGCACGTTCTGCGCGTCAAAATGCGACCGCTCGCGATAGGGCGAAGCCACGGCATGGATGAACTGGGCCTGGCCCGCAAGGTACATCTGGTGCAGCTGCGCCAGCGCCGGGTGCAATGCAAAGCTGCCGTCAAGCTGCAGCGCGCTCGCCGGATCTATGGCCAGCGCCCCACGCAGGTCTGCATACGCCGGGTCTGCATACGGCACAACCGTGTTCAGGCCATCGGCCGCGCCGCGCTGAACCACAAAAACAAGGCGGCGCGCGGTGGCGGCCCGGGCAAACACCAGGCGCGGTGCGGCCAGTGCAGCGGCCACGCCCATGAAGCTTCTGCGGTCCAGGCTCATCGCATTACCTCCTCAAGAATTCGGGCGCTACCAGCATCAGCGCCAACGCTGTGCGGCCGCTGTCTGCCCGTGCAATCGCATCGGCCGTATCGCGGCTGAGGTTGCCGGGCAGCACCTGGGGCGCCAGTGCCCGGGCATCGACCGCATTGCCGGCCTGGCCAGCAAGCCGCTGGGCCACTTCCACCCTGCGCAGCAGTGCGTCGGGCGCTGCCCAGGTGGCGGAGATATCGTCATAACCGGCGGGCGAACCAGGACGCCAAATGGGTTGGCCAAGCTGGTTCATCAATGCAGCGGTTTGCGCCGGGGGTACCTGCGTGCGGCCCAGGGCGCGCAACGACGACACGCCCCAATCCCAGGGTGACTTGAACTTGGGCTGCAACGGCTCCCAGGCCTCGGGTGCCATCACCAGCTCCCGGTACACCACGGGCAGGTCGCCGCCAGTGCGCAGGAAAACGTCTGCCAGCCGCCGCACCAACGCTGGCGGTGGCTCGTCGGCCACGAAATGGCGCGCAAGCTTGGTGGCCACATGCAAAGCCGTGGCCGCACTGGTGGCAATGTCGTGCAGGATGTCCAGCGCCTGCTGCTCGCCACCCTCGGCATACGTGCGGCCGAGCACCGTGCGCGCGCCGGGTTCGTGCAGGCTCGGCACAAAGCGGAACGTGGCCCCCGGTGCGTTGCCGACACCGCGCTCGCTGTCCCCCGGCAGGGTCCAGCCGGTGAGGGCGCGGGCCACTTCAGTGACATCGGCCTGGCTGTACCCGCTGCGCACGCCCAGCGTGTGCAGCTCCAGGATTTCGCGGGCCAGATTTTCGTTGAGACCGCGCTGGCTTTGCGAGTCCCGAATCAAGGCCCGACGCCCGGCCGGGCTCTGCGGCCCGATCGACTGTGCCTGGTCCAGGTACAGCAGCATGGCCGGGTGCCGCACGCAGGCCAGCAACAAGTCCTCAAAACGCCCCAGAACATGGGGCCGGATGGCGTCGGCCTCCAGGCTGCCCGCCATGGGCACGATCAAAACCTTGTCCACCGACACCGCAAAGTGGTTGGCCCAAAAATGCACCAACCGCTCCACCCACGGGGTGCGCGTTTGCAGCGCCTGGTCCATGCGCGCGCCCACGGCGGCAAGGTACTCTTCGCGGCCTCGGCGCACGTAGGCCTCGCGGACGGCGGCGCGCTCGCCTTCAGGCGCCTGCCGCACCGCGCGTTGCTGGGCTACCCACGCCTCCACCAGATCGGCGGTTCGCGCAAGGGGTGCGATAGGCGCAGGCCGGGCATCGTAAGCCTCCAGCTGCGCCAGAAGCCAGCCGCTCGGGTCGTCGGGAATCGCATCGCCCGGGCGTGCCCCGAGTCCAAACCGGTTCAGGGCGACGGCAGGGGTTTTGGCAGAAGCGCGCATGCGCCAGATTGTGGCCGACCGGGCGATTTTGTGTGTGTATGCAAGTTGGCTGGCATGTATCGCATTGGTAAAGCCGAACGCCGCTGCTACCGGGCCTTCACCAGGGCAGCCGCTCGCCGCTGTAGGCGTAGAAGCTGCCGGTCTGCTCGGGGCCGAGGCCATCGAGCACGCCCAGCATGTCAGCAGCGGCCTGTGCTGCATCGCGGCCTATCTCGGCACCGTTGAACGGTGCCGAAAGGGCCGACGTGACCGTACCGGGGTGCAGTGCCACCAGCACTGCTTGCGGGTGGGTGCGGGCGACCTCGATCGATGCCGTCTTGAGCAGCATGTTGAGCGCGGCTTTGGACGCCCGGTAGCTGTACCAGCCGCCCAGCCGGTTGTCGCCGATGCTGCCCACCTTGGCCGACAGCACGGCCAGCACGCTGCGCTCACGGCGCGCCAGCAGCGGCGCGAAGTGCGCCAGCACCAGCGCGGGGCCCAGGGGGTTGGTGCGAAAGGTCGCCTCCATTTGCGCGTAATTGAGCTGGCCCAGGCGCTTTTCGGGCAGCCACTGGGGGCCATGGAGCACGCCGGCCGCATTGATGACCAGGTGCAGCGGCCCGCCCGCAGCAATGTGCGCGGCAGCCCGGGCCACGCTGGCTTCGTCATCGAAATCCAGCGCGGGATGCGTGCTGCGGCCCAGACCAAGCGCCTGCCCGCAGCGCGGGTCTGCACGCAGGTGCTCCAGCAGTGCGGCCCCGATGGCGCCGGTCGCGCCGATCACCAGCGCGCGATAGGAGTCCGGAAGGGATTGCATGGTTGTCTGCATTGACTTTAGGAACGAAGGCAAGCTGGCAGAGCAGCCCAGGCGCTTTCCACCAGCGCGAAATGCTCAGGCACGTTCAGGGCCGGTGCGTGGCCGCATCCGGGCACCTCGACCACGCGGACCAGCCCATGCGCCCCAGGGCCGCGCGTCAGCATTTCGGCGGTGGTCTCGCGCAGCACCAGGTCTGAATCCACCCCGCGCAGGCACAGCACAGGGATGTCGAGCGCGTCATAGTGGTTCCAGATGAGGTAGTCGTTGGCGTGGTGGGTGAACTGCTGCACCATGGCCGGGTCGTAATGCGGGGTCACGCGGCCATCGGGCAGGCGGCGAATGGAGGTTTCGGTCAGCCGCCGCCATTGCGAGTCGCTCAGCCAGCCATAGGGCAGATACACCTGCCGGAAGTACGCCTGCAGCTCGGCCACCGTGTCGAACGCGGGCGGCTTGCCCGCGTAGGCCTTGATGCGCTCAATGGCGGCATCGGCCAGCTGCGGCGCGTTGTCGTTGAGCACCAGGCTGCGGATGCGCCCTTTCAGGCGCGGCTCGGCCAGCCCTGCGGCACATACGGTGCCGATGGCACCTCCCATGGACGTGCCCACCCAGTGCGCGCGCCTGATGCCCAGCTGGTCAAACAGGTCTGCAGCGATGCGCGCGTAGAACGAAAGCTGATACTCCTGCGCGGGCCTGCGTGCCCACTGGCTCAGGCCACGGCCCAGGGTGTCCGGGCAGATGACGCGGTAGCGCGGTGCCAGGTGGGCGGCCAGATCGTCCATGTCGCGGCCCGTGCGGGCCAGGCCATGCCAGGCAATGACCACCGGTGCATCGGCCGCGCCCCATTCGGTGTAGTGGATTTCGTAGCCGGCACAGGTGGCGTAGCGGGAGGTGGGGCTCATGGGGCACCTTCAGTGGGCAAAGCAGACAGGATCGAAAGCATCAGCGCAGGTCAGCGCGCCGCACGGGCGTGCTGTGCAGCCGCCGCCCGCAAACGACCCACCACGCCGGTCGGAAAGTAATACACCGACAGCACAAACAGCACGCCCAGCCACAGCAGCCAGCGGTCCGGCGACAAGAGGGCCGACAGCCAGGGCAGCGCCGACGCTGCCTCGCTGCCCATGCGCAGCACATCCTGCAGGTAGCTTTGCGCCACCAGGAACAGCACCACGCCGATAACCGAGCCGTAGATCGTGCCTATGCCACCGATCACGCGTTCGGCATCGTCGCGCAGCGGGATGCGGCTGACCACAAACGTCCCCGCCCTGTTGGTGAGCAGGTCGATCAGCACCCGCTGGCCGGTTTCAAGCACCTTGCGCATCTGGGTGTTGGGGATCACCTCCTCCACCATGCGGCCCACAAACTGGTCCACCGACGAAAACCCGAGGGCGGGCAAAAAGCGCTGGTAGCCATCGTTCACCCAGACAATGCGGCCACTTCGGTCCACCAAAAACATGCCCTGGCTCACGCTGGAGAACAGCTGGAACATGGACCGCGCGGCCAGTTCGAGGATGCTCTGCCCGTCCAGAGGCAGCGCAAGGCTGGCGCGGTCGGCGGTGTCGGTCAATGGCATCACGCGATGGTAGCGCGCAGTGCTGTGCCCCGGCCACAGGAGCGGGCAAGTCGCGTACCATGCGGGCTGAATCCAACAAGCGCCCGCATTCGATGACCTTGCGCCCCCTGCCCTGGCTGTCTGTGGCCCCGCTGATCGCGGGTTGGTGGTGGGGCGACACCCTGCCGCCCGTTTCCGGCCTGCATCCGGCCGTGCTTACCGAACCGCAGCAAACAAACACGCAGCGCCACCCGTTCAAAGTGCGCGCGCAGAGGATCGACTACACCGTGACGCCCTTGCAGGACTACGCCATCAGCGGCCTGGTCGTCAGCCGCCACGACACCTCGACCTGGTGGAACTGGATCCACGCAGCCTCCAATGACCACCTCAACGTGGCCGACCTGTGCATGGTGTGGGGGGCCAACGCCCGCTCGGGCGCTTACGAGCGCATGTCGTTCTCCAGCGGCCAGTTCGTCTGCTACATCAGCACCCGCGACCCTGAGGCCGCCCGACCCGATAACGTGCGCGCGCTGTCCAACAACCACCTTCTCACCGACTCTCCCACGGTGGCCAGTCGCCTGCGCGGCCTGCGTATCGGCGACCAGGTGACCATCCGGGGCGAACTGTCCGAATACCGCCACCGCGCGGGCTTAGACTTCTACCGCGGCACGTCGCTCACGCGCGATGACCAGGGCAACGGCGCCTGCGAAACCATCTTTGTACGCGATGTGCAGGTCCTGCGCCGCGCGCCGCTGTGGCCGCAGTTACTGTGGTGGACGGGGCTGGGGTTGGCGGCTCTGTCGGTGGGCCTGTGGTGGAAGAGGCCGCATCGTCGCGACCATTGATACGCAAGCGGCTTCTCGTGTTTGCTTAGTAATTCAGGGCGTGCAGTGCAGCCCCTGCCGACGGCACCGAAAATCCATTCCAGCAACCACCCCAGCCAGGTGCGAAGCGCGCAAAAACAAACAAAACCCGCGCCCTGGGACGCAGTTTTTTCGGGTGGCTGCACGAGGCGGCCAGCCCGTCAACCGGGGGCGGCCATCGCCAAACGCCGGGCTGCCCAGCGGCGCAGCAGCCGCGGAACGATGAGTACCGCCAACACGATCACGATCAGGGTGACCGAACCGGGGCGCTCCAGGAAGATCGTCCACTTGCCTTCGCCAATCGCCACAGCGTTGCGCATTTGTGCCTCAGCCAGCGGACCCAGGATCATGCCCACCACCACCGGCGCGGACGGAAAGTCGAAGCGACGCATCACCACACCCAGCAGGCCGATGCCATACAGCAGCACCAGGTCGAAGGCACTTTGGCGCATGCCATACACGCCCAGCGTGGAGAACACCAAAATACCGGCATACAGGTATGGTTTGGGGATCTTCAGCAGCTTGACCCACAGGCCCACCAGCGGCAGGTTCAGAATCAACAGCATCACGTTGCCGATGTACATCGACGCGATCAGTGCCCACACCAGGGCACCATTGGTATCAAACAGTTGCGGGCCGGGCTGGATGCCGTAGTTTTGGAACGCGCCCAGCAAAATCGCGGTCGTGTTCGACGTAGGAATGCCCAGCGTGAGCAGCGGAATCAGCGTGGCCGTAATGGCCGCGTTGTTGGCGGCTTCGGGGCCTGCCACGCCCTCAATGGCGCCGGTGGTGCCAAACTCTTCCTTGTTCTTGCTCAGCTTTTTTTCGGCCGCATAGCTCAGGAAGGTCGGAATCTCGCTGCCGCCCGCAGGAATGGTGCCAAACGGAAAGCCAATGGCGGTCGCACGCAGCCACGCAGGCCAGGAACGCCGCCACTCCTCCTTGGTCATGTGGGTGCTGGTCAGGCGGTTCTGGGTTTCGTCGGAACGGCCCTCGTACATCACGTTGTACAGCGCCTCGCCCACCGCAAACAGGCCCACAGCGATGAGCACCACCTCGATACCATCCATGAACTCGGGCACGCCACCCGTGTAGCGGGCCTGTCCAGTGATTTGGTCGATGCCGATGAGGCCCATGGCCAGGCCGACAAAAAGCGCCACTATGCCCCGTAGCGTGCTCTTGCCCAGCACCGCGCTCACCGTGGTGAAGGCCAGGACCATTAGCAAGAAGTACTCCGGCGGGCCCAGGCGGATGGCGTACTCGGCCACCAGTGGCGCAAAGAAAGTGACCAGCACGGTCGCAATCGTGCCCGCTACGAACGAGCCAATGGCGGCCGTGGCCAGGGCAGCGCCAGCCCGACCGCTTTTAGCCATTTTGTTGCCCTCCATGGCTGTGACCATGGAGCCCGCCTCACCCGGCGTGTTCAGCAGGATCGACGTAGTGGAGCCACCATACATCGCGCCGTAGTAGATACCTGCAAAGAAGATCATCGAGGCAGTCGCCTCCACCTTGACCGTGATGGGAAGCAGCATGGCAACCGCCACTGCCGGGCCAATGCCAGGCAACACGCCCACGGCGGTGCCGATCATGCAGCCCACAAAGGCCCACATGAGGTTGATGGGTGTTGCCGCGGTGGCAAAACCCTGCATCAGGAGATTTAAAGTTTCCATATCGTGCGGGCCTCAGAGCCAGCCAGTGTTTGTGAGGCCGGGCAGATTGATGGCCAGCAGTTGCGTGAACATCCAATACACCGGCGCCGCCACCGCCATGCCGATGAACGCATCCTTGATCCAGGCCTGAGGGCGCAGGTCGAGTGCCCCCTCGGAACTCTTGAACCCGCGCACTGACAGCACAAAGCACAGCGCGCAGCTCAGGATGAAGCCGAGGGTGGTAATCAGCATCGCATTGAGCAGCAGCCCAGCGGACACCCAAATGAAGCCCTTCCAGTGGGCACGTGCGTCGCCAGAGCCCTCCTCCAGATTGCGGAAACCGCCCGTCAGTGCATGCACCACGCACAGTACGCCGCAGATCAGCAAGGCCGTGCTAATCACCCACGGGAAGAAGTTGGGGCCCACGCCGCCATAGCCCGCGTCCGAACTTATCGAGCGGGCGCCCCAAGCCATCGCAAGCGCTAGCAGCACCAAACCCACTCCGATCAGAGTCTGCAAGAAAGTGGAGCGCGATGAATGTTGTTGTGTCATGTTTTTCTCCTTCGCACTTTTCGCGCATGGCCGCGCCCTTCATCTTCGAAGAAGACCTGCGGCGCGCCATGCCTACTGCCCCACTTAGATCATTCCGGACTTAGCCATCGTGGCGCGCATGCTTGCAAACTCCGCGTCCACGAAGTTCGCAAATTCGTCCCCTGCCATCCAGGCGGGCGTCCAGCCATTCTTGTCCATCGCCTCCTGCCAGGACTTGCTCTTGAACGTCTTGGCCAGGGCATCGGTGAGCGCCTTGCGCTGCTCGGCCGTGATGCCAGGGGCACCGTACACGCCGCGCCAGTTGCCGATCTCCACGTTGATGCCCTGCTCTTTGAGCGTGGGAACGTTCACACCCTTCAGGCGCGTAGGCGACGTGACGCCGATCGGCGTCATCTTGCCAGCCGAGATGTATTCGGCAAACTCGCTGTAGCCGCTGCCACCCACCGTGACGTTGCCGCCCAGGATGGCAGCAGTGGCCTCGCCACCCCCACGGAAAGCCACATAGTTGATCTTGGATGGATCCACCCCCGCGTCGCGTGCAATCATCGCGGCGGCAATGTGCTCAGTGGAGCCGCGCGAGCCGCCGCCCCACTTCACGCTGCCCGGATCCTTGCGCAACTGGTCGATCACGTCCTTCATGGACTTAAAGGGCGAATTGGCAGGCAGCACAAACACGTTGTATTCGCTGGTCAGGCGCGCCAGCGGCGTGACCTTGTCCAGGCCCACAGGCGGCTTGCCGGTGATGATGCCGCCCAGCATCACCGCGCCCATCACCATGATGGAATTCGGGTCGCCCTTGCTGGCATTGACGAACTGGGCCAGTCCGATGGCCCCGGCAGCGCCACCCTTGTTTTCATAGGTCACCGAACTGGCAGCGCCTGCGTCCTGCATGGCCTTGCCCAGCGCGCGGCCGGTGGAGTCCCAGCCACCGCCTGGGTTGGCGGGGATCATCATCTTGATAGCAGACGCAGTCTGCGCAGACACCGGCAGGGCACCAGCGGCCGCCAGGGCAGCCAGTGACTTGAGAAACATATCGCGACGCATGGGTTGACTCCTTGTGAGGTTTCTGAACGCCTCCATCATGCGCGAGCCGCCTGTCAAACGGCTGTCCGCAGCCTCAGGGAAAACACTCATGCAGCCTGGTATGAAGGACAGTGCTATGGTGCCGTGCATGCATCTGCTTCTCGTCGAGGACGACCCCACCATGCAGGCCACGCTACATCGTGCCCTCACTCGCCGCGGCATGGCAGTGACCGCCATGGGAGATGGGAGCACGGTACTCAGCCAGTGGATTGCACGCCAACCCGACGCGGTGGTGCTCGACCTGACGCTGCCAGGGCTTGATGGCTTGCAGGTGTTGCAGCAGGCCCGGGAGAAAGGTCTGCGAACGCCCGTACTCATCCTAACCGCGCGCGGTACCGTGGGCGACCGGGTCATCGGCCTCAACGTCGGGGCAGACGATTACCTGCCCAAGCCGTTTGATCTGGACGAGCTAGAGGCCCGGCTGCGCGCACTGGTGCGCCGCAGTGCCGACGCCGCTGGCACCGGTCCGACAGCCCCCGGCACGGTGCAGATGGGGGCCGTCCGGTATGACAAGGATAGTGGCGCGCTGTATCTCCACGGCGAGGTGATGGAGCTCACGCCGCGCGAGCTCACGCTGATGCACGCGTTGCTTGCACAGCCAGGGCATGCGGTGGCCAAAGAGCGGCTGTACGAGCTGGTCTTTCCCGGGCAACTGGACGTTCAGTACGAGGCCATTGAGGTGGTGGTGTACCGCCTGCGCAAGAAACTGGCCGGAACGGGGCTGACCCTCATGACACTGCGCGGCCTGGGCTACCTGCTGCGGACTGACGAGGCATGAGCGCCCCACAGG
>JBKCTS010000071.1:0-3350 GCA_046318695.1 Acidovorax sp. | reverse complement strand
CCCGCAAGCAGGCCCAGCAGGGCCGGCCCATCACCTACGCCAGCGCCGCCTGGGCCTGCGGGCCGACATGGACGCGCTGCCCATCACCGAAGCCACAGGCCTGCCCCATGCCAGCTGCCACCACGGCCTGATGCACGCCTGCGGCCACGACGGCCACACCGCCATGCTGCTGGCGGCAGCGCACCATCTGGCAAAGCACGGGCAGTTCAGCGGCACGCTCAACCTGATCTTCCAGCCTGCCGAAGAAGGTCTGGGCGGCGCCCGCAAGATGATGGACGACGGCCTGTTCACCCGCTTTCCGTGCGACGCCATCTATGCCATGCACAACATGCCAGGCCACCCGCCGGGGCATCTGCTGTTTCGCACCGGGGCCTTCATGGCGTCGAGCGAGAACATCACCATCACGCTGCATGGCGTGGGCGGGCACGGTGCCATGCCCCACCATGCGGCCGACCCGGTGGTGGCGGGTGCGGCCATCGTGCTGGGCCTGCAAAGCATCGTGGCACGCAACGTGCCGCCGCTGCACATGGCGGTGATCACCGTGGGCGCGTTCCAGGCGGGCGAGGCCAACAACGTGATCCCGCAGACCGCCACCCTGAAGCTGAGCGTGCGTTCGCTGGACCGCGGCGTGCGCGAGCTGCTCAACCGCCGCATCCAGGAGCTGGTGCAGGCGCAAGCGCACAGCTACGGCGTGCGGGCCGAGATCGAGTTCCGAGGCGGCTACCCGGTGCTGGTCAACACCCCGGCCGAGACCGAGTTCGCGCGCCAGGTGGGCCGCGAACTGGTGGGCGACGCCCAGGTGACCGAGCAGGCCGAACCCCTGACCGGCAGCGAAGACTTCGCCTTCATGCTGGAAGAGGTGCCCGGCAGCTACCTGCTGATCGGCAACGGCAACGACGCCACCGGCGGCCACGGCGCGTGCATGGTGCACAACCCCAACTACGACTTCGAAGACCGCAACATTGCGGTGGGCAGCGCCTACTGGGTGCGGCTGGCAGAGCGGTTTCTGGCGGACGCGGCCTAGGACTTGGAGCGTCGAAGCGAAAATTGGCCCCAGCGAGGACAGTTTTTGCCGGGGTTGCGCTGGTGGCCTCGGCGGGCACGGCAGCCATGCGCGTTGGTCCCGTTCAGCACGCAGGCAAAAACAAGGTCAAAATAGCCGGTCACGCACGACTCGATTGCACTCACTGCTATCATTTTGATACCTTTACAGCCGCCAGCTCCAGCCTGGCACTGCCTTGCGGAGCCCCCCCATGACCCCTGACCAGTTTGCCCAAGCCCTGCAAAGCGATGGCTTCGACCCCGCCGTGACCGTGACGCGCGAACCCGGTGGCGGCCTCGATGAGCACACCCATCCCTACGAAGTCCGGGCGCTGATCCTGGCCGGAGACATCGGGATTGCCGTGGCGGGCGAGGAGCGCGTGTACCGGCCGGGCGATGTGTTCCACCTGCCAGCGCACACACCGCATCGCGAGTGGTATGGCGCTGAAGGCGTGCAGTATCTGGCGGGTCGCCGCCCCGTGGGCTGAGGCAACCCCTCAGCCGCTGCCTGCCCCCGGGTGCAGGTGAATCTCGATGGTGGAGTGCACGACCTCTTCATGCACGGCCAGCCGCTGGCGCAGGACGTCGGGCGTCAGCGCCGCGTCGCGCGTGACCACGGTCAGCGCGCAGGCATAGATGCCCTTGCCGATGCGCCACACATGCAGGTCCGTCACGCGGGTGCCGGCCGGCTCGCCCGGCGGCTCGATCACTTCGCGGATCTCCTGCACCACGGGGTGGTCCATCTCGCGGTCGAGCAGCACGCGGGATGTGTCGGCCACGAGCCCCTTGGCCCACCAGGCCACCAGCACAGCGCCCACAATGCCCGTCACCGGGTCGAGCCATGCCCAGCCATACAGCCAGCCGCCCGCCAGCGCGACCATGGCCAGCACGGAGGTCGCAGCGTCGGCCACCACATGCAGGTAGGCGGACTTGAGGTTCAAGTCCTCATGGTGGGCGTGGGCACCGCTTGTGGGGGCATGGTCATGGCTGTGGCCATGGTCATGCGCATGCGCGTGGCCGTCATGGTGGTGGGCATGGCCCAGGATCCACGCACACACCAGGTTGACCACCAGCCCCGCCACGGCCACGGCCATGGCCTGCGGGTACTGGATGGGCTGGGGTGACAGCAGCCTCTCCACCGAGCCCACCACCATCAGCGCCGCAACGCCCAGCAAGAAAATGGCGCTGGCAAACCCCGCCAGCACCTCGATCTTCCAGGTGCCAAACGCAAAGCGCGGGTCCCCCGCATAGCGGCGCGCGGCGGCGTAGGCAGCAGCCGACAGGCCAATGGCCACGGCGTGCGAGCTCATGTGCCAGCCGTCGGCCATCAGCGCCATGGAATTGAACCACCAGCCGCCCGCAATCTCGATCCCCATGGCAGCCAGCGTGATCCACATGACCACACGCGTACTGCGCTCGGCCTGGCGCGTATCGCCCGTGGTGAAGCTGTGCTCGTGGGCCCAGGGGGTGAGGTCGTCGATGTGCATGTTTTGGTCAATGCAGGGGCTGCAAACAAAGGCTACCGCACTGGCGCTCCACCAGCAGGGCAGGGCGTCAAGTCAGCAGCGCCACCGCTGCAGAAAAGCTCAAAAAAGCCAGCGAAGTCGATACCAGGATGATGCGCGCCACGCGGCCATTGTTGGCGCCAAATTTTTCGGCCAGCAGCGCCACGTTGCTGGCACTCGGCAGGGCCGCCAGCAGCACCAGCACAGTGAACGCAAACGGGCTCAAAGGCACACCCATGGACATGGCAGCGGTGCCCGCGCACCACACCAGCAGCGGGTGCACCACCAGCTTGGCCAGGGCCACGGGCACATAGTCGCGCGCCAGCACGCGCTCGTGCTGGTTCATCTGCGAACGCGCCAGCACCGCGCCAATGGTGAACAGCGCCACGGGTGAAGCCGCATCGGCCAGCATGGCCACGGTGCGGTCCACCGGTCCCGGCAGGCTGAACTGCGCGGCCGACGCCACGGCACCGAGCGCAATCGACCAGGGCATGGGGTTGGTGGCCACGCCCCGCAACGCACTGCGCAGCGCCACGCCGAGGCCGTGCGTGCCAGCGCCGTCCATGCGCGACAGCGCAATGCACACCGAGCTGGTGATCACCATGTCCAGCAAGATGGTGACGATGGCTGGGCCCGCCGCCTGCGCGCCCAGCAGCGCCACCAGCAGGGGCACGCCCATGAAGCCGGTGTTCGGAAATGCAGCAACCAGCGCCCCAAAGGCGGCATCGTTCCAGCCAATGCGCGCATTGCGCGTGAGCGCCACGGTCGCGCCCACCATGACCGCGGCGCACGCCAGATACACAC
>JBKCTS010000070.1:0-8963 GCA_046318695.1 Acidovorax sp. | reverse complement strand
AGCTGTGGCTCTGCAGGAACTCCAGCATGAAGCCGTCACTCAGACGGCCCTCGTCATACAGATGATTCAGTAAGGTGTAGTGCCAGAAGGTGGCCCAGCCCTCGTTCATGACCTGGGTTTGGCGCTGGGGGTAGAAATACTGCGCGATCTTGCGCACGATGCGCACGATCTCGCGCTGCCAGGGCTCCAGCAGGGGGGCATGCTTTTCGATGAAGTACAGGATGTTCTCCTGCGGCTCTTTCGGAAAGCGGTCGTGGCCTTGCGCGGGGTCGCCCTTGCCGGGGCGCGCGGGCAAGGTGCGCCACAACTCGTTGATCTGCTGCTGGGCATAGGCTTCGCGCCGCTCGCGCTCCAAGCGCTCCAGCGCCAGGGTCTTGCGGGCGGGGCGGCGGTAGCGGTCCACCCCCAGGTTGGACAGCGCGTGGCACGAGTCCAAAAGACGCTCCACTTCGTCCATGCCATAGCGCTCCTCGCACTGCGCCACGTAGTCCTTGGCATACACCAGGTAGTCGATGATGCTGGACGCATCGGTCCACATGCGAAACAGGTAGTTGCCCTTGAAGAAGCTGTTGTGCCCATAGGCGGCATGGGCAATGACCAGCGCCTGCATGGCGGTGGTGTTTTCTTCCATGAGGTAGCTGATGCAAGGGTTGGCGTTGATGACGATCTCGTACGCCAGGCCCATGTGCCCGCGCCGGTAGCGCCGCTCGGTGGCCAAAAACTCCTTGCCGTAGCTCCAGTGCCGATAGTTCACCGGCATGCCCACGCTGGCATAGGCGTCCATCATCTGCTCAGCCGTGATGA
The DNA here is from genome assembly GCA_046318695.1 of Acidovorax sp. Lineage (GTDB taxonomy): Bacteria > Pseudomonadota > Gammaproteobacteria > Burkholderiales > Burkholderiaceae_C > Acidovorax. The sequence continues at coordinate 8,159 of JBKCTS010000070.1, read as the reverse complement.
TCTCTAGCTGGTTGGGGTAGGTGTCAAGGCCAAAGCGTTCGGCGGTTGCCGCAATGGCCGCGTGGTAGCGCTCGATCAGCTCAAACGTCCAGTCGCTGGGGTCTGGCAAAGGCTGGGCAGGCCGTGCCCCGGCGGGCAGGGGCTGGGCGGGCACCACGCGATGGCGGCGCTCGCCCACTGCGGCGGTATTCCACGGGTTGTCGCTGGATCGGCGCTCCAGGACGGGGTAGTGAGCCATGTCGTGGGTCATGCCGGTACCCCCTCTTTGCGGAACAACTCGCGAAACACGGGGTAGATCTCGGAGGGATCGGACACTTTGCGCATCGCAAAGTGGGAACACAGCGGCAGCAACTGGCTGTATTCATCCCACAGGTTTTGCTCTTCCTCGGCCACCTGGACATACGCAAAGTAACGCACCAGAGGCAGGATGCGGTCCATCAGGAGCTTGCGGCAATTGTCGCTGTCGTTGTTGAAGTTGTCGCCATCGCTGGCCTGGGCGACATAGATGTTCCAGTCAGCCCCGGCGTAACGCGCACGGATGATCTCATCCAGCAAGACAAGCGCACTGCTGACCACGGTGCCGCCGCTTTCGGTGGAATGGAAGAACTGTTCCTCGCTGACCTCGGCGGCCTGGGTGTGGTGGCGGATAAAGACGATGTCGATTTTTTCGTAGTGCCGCGTCAGGAACAGGTACAGCAGGATGAAAAACCGCTTGGCCAGGTCCTTGCGCGCCTGGTCCATCGAACCGGAGACGTCCATCACGCAAAACATCACCGCCTGGCTGTTGGGCACGGGCACTTTGGAGCGGGCCCGAAAGCGCAGGTCGATAGGGTCCAGATAAGGCACCTTGCGGATGCGCTCGCGCAGCGTCAGGATCTTGCCCCGCAGAGCCTCCAGCGCCTCAGCGCTGGCGTCAGCACGCGCCTGCATCGCATCGAGCTCGTCCTCCAGGGCCTTGAGCTCGCGCTGCGGGGCGGTGGTGAGGGCCATACGCCGCCCCATCGCTCCGCGCATGGTGCGCACCACGGCCAGGTTGTTGGGCGTTCCGTCCTGGCTGTAGCCCGCACGGCGCGTCTTCCATTGCGGGTTGTCGCCAATATGGGAGCGCAGCAGGTTTGGCAGCGCCAGATCCTCAAAAAAGAGCTGCATGAACTCTTCCTTGGTGAGGGTGAAGGTGAAATCGTCTTCGCCCTCGCCGCTGTCGCTGGCCTGGGAGCCCTTGCCCTGCCCCCCCTGCGGGCGCTGGATGCGGTCACCGCGCACGTGGTCTTGGTTGCCGGGGTGGGCCGTGTCGCGCACACCGCCCTGGCCGTGGTGAAACACGGGTTCGCTGATGTCCTTCCTGGGGATGGTGATGCTCTCGGCACCCTCGATGTCGCGGATGTCACGCTGCGAGACGGCGCGGCGCACCGCATCGGCGATCTGCTCCTTGTAGCGCCGGACAAAGCGCTCGCGGTTGCCCACCGACTTGTTTCTGCCTGCGAGCCTGCGGTCGATGATTTGCAATGACATCTACTTGCTCCCGTGCCGCGGCGCGAGCACGCTTTAGCGGCCCTAGTTGCTCTAGCTGCTCTTTCGCACGCGCAGATACCACTCACACAACAGGCGTACCTGCTTGGGTGTGTAGCCCTTGCCCACCATGCGGGTGACGAAATCCTCGTGCTTCTTGGCGTCCTCCGCACTGGCCTTGGCGTTGAAGCTGATGACGGGCAGAAGGTCTTCGGTGTTGGAGAACATCTTCTTTTCAATCACCAGACGCAGCTTCTCGTAGCTGGTCCAACTGGGGTTTCTGCCCTGGTTGTTGGCGCGCGCGCGCAGGACGAAGTTGACGATCTCATTGCGGAAGTCTTTGGGGTTGGCTATGCCCGCGGGCTTTTCAATCTTCTCCAACTCGGCGTTGAGGGCGCTGCGATCAAACACCTCGCCAGTGTCGGTGTCACGGTACTCGTTGTCCTGGATCCAGTAGTCCGCATACGTCACGTAGCGGTCAAAAATGTTTTGGCCATACTCGCTGTAGCTTTCCAGGTAGGCGGTCTGGATCTCCTTGCCGATGAACTCCGCGTAGCGCGGCGATAGCAATTCCTTGATGTAGCCGGTGTATTTCGTCTCCAGTTCCGCAGGGAACTGCTCGCGCTCGATCTGCTGCTCAAGCACATACATCAGATGCACGGGGTTGGCCGCCACCTCGGTGCTGTCGAAGTTGAACACCTTGGACAAGATCTTGAAGGCAAACCGTGTTGAGACACCCGACATCCCCTCGTCCACGCCCGCGTAGTCACGGTATTCCTGGTAGCTCTTGGCCCGCGGATCGGTGTCTTTGAGGCTCTCTCCGTCGTACACCTGCAACTTGCTGAAGATGCTCGAGTTCTCGGGCTCCTTCAGTCGCGTCAGCACGGCAAACTGCGCCATCATCTTGAGCGTGCCGGGCGCGCACACTGCGTTGCCCAGCGATGACTCGCGGATGAGCTTTTCGTAGATGCGCGTTTCCTCGCTGACACGCAGGCAGTAGGGCACCTTGACGATGTAGATGCGGTCCAGAAAGGCTTCGTTGTTCTTGTTGTTGCGAAAGGCCTTCCATTCGCTCTCGTTGCTGTGCGCGAGCACAACACCGTCAAACGGGATAGCACCAAAGCCCTCGGTTCCCTTGTAGTTGCCCTCCTGCGTGGCAGTCAGCAACGGGTGCAGCACCTTGATGGGTGCCTTGAACATCTCCACAAATTCCAGCAGCCCCTGGTTGGCCAGGCACAGCCCGCCGCTGTAGCTGTAGGCATCGGTATCGTCCTGCGCAAAGCTCTCGAGCTTGCGGATATCGACCTTGCCCACCAGGCTGGAAATGTCCTGGTTGTTCTCGTCGCCCGGCTCCGTCTTGGCAATGCCCACCTGCTTGAGGATGCTGGGATAGCGCTTGACCACGCGGAACTGGCGGATATCGCCGCCGTACTCTTCAAGCCGCTTGACCGCCCACGGCGACAGCACCCGCTGCAGGTAGTGACGCGGTATGCCGAACTGCTCCTCCAGCAAGGGGCCATCCTCTGCAGGGTCGAACAGACCGAGGGGCGATTCATTGACCGGTGAACCCTTGAGCGCATAAAAGGGCACCTTCTGCATCAAGGCCTTGAGCCGCTCGGCAATGGAGCTCTTGCCGCCGCCCACCGGGCCCAGCAAGTACAAAATCTGTTTGCGCTCTTCCAAGCCCTGGGCCGCATGGCGGAAAAAGCTCACCACCTGCTCGATGGCATCTTCCATGCCGTAGAACTCGGTAAACGCGGGGTAGCGCTTGATGACTTTGTTGGCGAACAGACGCGACAGGCGCGGGTCGTTGCGCGTGTCCAACATCTCCGGCTCGCCGATGGCGGCCAGCATGCGCTGAGCGGCCGTGGCGTAGGCCGAAGGGTCGCGCTTGCACTCGGCGAGGTAATCGTCAATCGACATCTCCTCCTCGCGCGAACGGGCATAGCGTGCGGCGAAACTGCTGATGGCATCCATGGAAACCTCCTGTGACGGCACACACCCCGTTGCACGGCGGCGGTGTCACGCTTTGGAATCAAAACGTTTCGGGTACACACTTTGTAGCACTGCGGCTCACGCTTGAACAGAGCAATCACCACCCGTTCTAGTGACTTCTTGGCGCTTTGCACCTGCAATGCCAGACTGCGGCCCGCTTTTCGGCGCCCCGCCGGCGGCAATTTGATTGCAGCATGGGTCTGCAAGATAGAGCGCGCGCGGAAATCCAGTCGCCTTAGCTGGCTTTGAGCGAACGCAAACAGCACGCAGACCCCGCAGAAAACAGGTGAGTGCGGGCAGCAGCTCGCCGGGCTGTCGATGGCTACTGCGTGCCGGCCCCTGCACCGTCCCCGCGGTACAACCAGGGCACATCCAGCAAGCGCTCGCCCAGCAAGCGCAGCAGCAGGTCCCGGCCCCAGCGCGTCGCTCCGGTGGCATGGAAGATGCGCCCATTGCGTGTGGACCTTGCCTGCACGCGCGCATTGCGCTGCCAACGGTTGAGCGCGTAGTGCCGCAGGCGCAGAGGGACGTCAAGGTCGTGCATGGCCAGCGCATGCTCAAGCGCCGCCGCATCTTCAATGGCCATGCCCGCGCCCTGTGCCAGATACGGTCGCATGGGGTGCGCCGCATCGCCGAGCAACGCCACCAGGCCGCAGGCCATCTCATCGGCGCTTTGCACCGGCGGGCGGTCGCACACAGGCCACAGGCGCCAGCCGCCGCCCCAGGCCGCGGGCGCGCGGGCAGCCCCTTGCTGAGGGGTCACGCTGCGCACCAGGTCCTGCAACACCGTGCAGGTGCCATGCAGCGCATGCGCCAACCCTGCGGCGCTGGCGGCGTGATCCCAGTTGTCCAGGTCCGCAGGCACAGGCCCCTGCACGATGACGACCAGGTTCATCAACTCACCCCGTCGAACCGGGTACTGGACGGCATGCAGGTTGGGCCCAAGCCAGGCAGTGACCTGATCCGTGCGAAGTGCCGCGGGCAATCCGACCTGAGGGATGAGAGCGCGGTAGGCCAAGTGTCCCGTCACGCGGGGCGGCACCGCGCCCAGCATCTGCGAGCGCGTGCGGCTCCACAATCCGTCGGCGCCCACCAGCGCGTCGGCTTCGATCTCTTGGCCACGGCTGGTGTGCACAGAGACCACGCCAGCCGCATCGCTAAAGCCGTCAATGGCATGGTCAAGGTTCCATTGCGTGTCGGTCTCTTTGCCCACGGCAGCGAGAAGCAGGCCATGCAGGTCCGCACGGTGGATGCAGGCATAGGGAGCGCCGTAGCGCTGCATCGCCGTCGCGCCGAACGGCAGCGCAGCAAGCTTGTCGCCGCTCAAGGCGCTGCGCACTTGCAGCCGCACGGGAAAGGCGGCCACGTCTTGCAAGGGACGCTGCAGGCCCCAGGCGTGCAGGCGGCCGACCACATTGGGGCCTAGCTGCACGCCCGCGCCCACCTCGCCAAAAGCCGCTGCACGCTCGAACAGGCGCACCCTCCAGCCCGCGCGCGACGCGCCCAGTGCTGCCGCCAGCCCGCCAACTCCACCACCTGCCACCACAACCTGTTTTTTCATGCATCCGATGGTGATGTGGGCCGTCGCAGGACCGCGTGTCGCATCGCACGTTCGAGCACCTCAGCGGGCATCGGCCGTCCGAACATATAGCCTTGATACGCTTTGCAACCATGGCGCTGGAGGAACTCGAGCTGGCCGGTGGTCTCCACGCCCTCAGCGACCACCGCAATATCCAGACTCGCCGCCAGCGCAAGAATGGTACGCACGATGGCTGCATCGTTGGGGTCAGTCTGCAGGTCACGCACAAACCCCTGGTCGATCTTGATCTGGTCGAGGGGCAATCGCTTGAGGTAACTCAGCGATGAATAGCCCGTGCCGAAATCGTCGAGCGAAAAGGTAACGCCGGAGTCGCGAAGCCGCTGCATGCGCGCAATGGTGTCCTCGACGTCTGACAGCAACAGAGTTTCGGTCAGCTCTAGTTTGAGCCGCTCAGGGTTGGCCCCAGAGGCGCTCAATACGCTCAGTACCTGCTCGACAAAATTGGGCTGACGAAACTGTCGCACGCTCACGTTGACCGACAGCACGAACTGGCGCGTGAGCGCGCTTTGCGACCAAGCGACCAACTGTGCGCACGCCGACTCAATGACCCATTGGCCCAGCAGCAGGATCAGCCCGGTCTGCTCGGCCAGCGGGATGAATTCGCTGGGGGACAGCAGGCCGCGGCGAGGGTGCTTCCAGCGCACCAGTGCCTCTGCCCCCAGAAGACGGCCCTGGACATTCACCACCGGCTGGTAGTGCAAAACCAGTTCCCTGTCGTGCAGCCCGCGCCGCAGCTCTGCCTCGAGAACAGCCCGGGCGGTGACAGCGGCTTGCATGTCCGGGTCAAAAAAACGCTGCGTGTTACGCCCTGCGGCCTTGGCCTGGTACATCGCGAGGTCGGCATGCTTGAGCAGCTCATCGACGCCGTACAGTTTGCCCCCAAACAGCGCGATCCCGATGCTGGGCGTGCTGTGGTGATGGGCATCGCCCAGCTCAAAGGATTGGCCCAGCGCAGTAGCAATGTGGCTGGCAACCCGGGCCACCTGCGCGCTGGCGGCCCCGGGCTCACCGCTCAGGCCCTCGAGCAGCACTACAAATTCGTCGCCTCCAAACCTTGCCACCGTGTCGGACTCGCGCACACAGCCGCTCAGCCTCCGGGCTACTTGCTGCAGCAGTTGGTCGCCCATGTCATGGCCAAGCGTGTCGTTGAGGTCCTTGAAGTTATCCAGGTCGATAAACAGCAGCGCGCCCTGCGAGCCCGCCCGGTAGGCCGCCAGCGTGGCACGCTGCAGGCGGTCCATCAGCATGCGGCGGTTGGGCAGACCGGTCAGGGAGTCATAAAAGGCCAGGTGCTCGATCTGCAGCTCTGCTTGTTTGCGCTCGGTGATATCACGCCCGACGCCGCGGTAGCTCCTGAGGGCTCCCTGCGCGTCAAACACGGGCACGCCACTGACCGAGATCCAGTGCATGCTGCCATCAGGCCGCTGTCGCTGCAGCTCCAAGTCGCGAAAAGGCTGGTGCGACTGCACTACAGCCCGGTGCGCGTCCCAGTCAGCCTCGGTCATGTTGAGTGCGCCAATCTCCCAAAGCGAGCGGCCTATCGCGCCAGATAACGGGCTGCCCTTGGTGCTGACGTCGCCGACCATCTGCACGAAACGGCCTTCCGCATCGTGCTCCCAGTACCAGTCGGACGACAGGTCACTCAGCGAGCGAAAGCGAGCCTCACTCTCGCGCAAATCGTTCTCGACCCGCACGTAGTCGCTCACGTCGGCGAAGGTTCGCACCAGTGCTCCGTCGGGCAGCTGACAGGTGCGTACTTCCAACGTTCGGCCGTCGCGCGTGGTTCGCCAGTACACCTCGGGCAACTTGCCCGATCCACCGTGGACGGCGTAGTCGTGAGCCCGGCGGTACACGAGTGTGTTGTCGGGATAGAAGTCACCGCGCTCTTTTTGCAGACCCGTCAGTTCGGCGAGCGTGGGGCGCGTGGCCATCAAGGATTCAGGCAGATTCAGCAGCTCCAACACGCGCTGGTTGTAGACGGTGATGCGCCCGTCGGGTGCGGTCTTGAAGATGCCCTGCGTCACGCTGGCCAGGGTGCCCTGCAGGGCCGCGCGCTGCTCCTGAAGCCGCGCCAGTGCCTGGCTGGAGATCACCGTGTCAACCCCGGGGGCCAGCTTGCGCGTGGCCCGGCGCCCTCGCAGCAGCTCACCCAGTCGCCACGTCAGCTCTGGCAAGTGGGTGTAGTCATCGGCCGGCTGGCGCACCACGTAGTCGCCCAGGCCGCTGCGGAAAGCGCGGGCTGCCAATGCCTCCTGCGGCGCCGTGAGGCACATGAGCAAAGCCGAGTCCGCGCACAGCTCCAGCAGGGCCGGTAGATGCTGCACATCGGGCTCCAGGCACAGCACCACCGCGTCCCAGGTGTGCGATGTGAAAGCGCCAGAGCCGGCCTCGACCGTCGGCGAATGCACCAGCCGCCAGTCCGGTTCACGCGCGGCAATCAGCTGCCGGGCCTGCGCGGCGTGGGCAGCTTGGCCATCGATCCACAGGATGGCCGCCGAAGTCATGGAAATAGCGCCCTGCTGGACGCTACGGCGACCCCAAAGACGCGGTCAGTTGCAGGTAGAGGCACCGCCAGTTTGGCGGCACACGTCAGATGGAACATCAGCAGGTCTCAGGACATGATAAAGGCGCGTTGCCAAGCAGAGAGCCGACAAGCGCGCCAAGTGTATCCAGCGTATCGCCCACCGGCACGTCTTTGCAGACATTTTGTTGCGATCCGAAATACGGTTTCGTCCGGGAGGGGCACTGAACATGACGGAAGGCCCGCCACGCACCCCACTGGCCCCTAAAGGTCGCACCGCCACCACGCGCAAGAAAGGCTTGTGTGGTGGGCATGCGCTCCATGCCGGGACATCCCCACCGCGGCCACACGCTGACGCTGGCCCAGACGCGGGAGCCGTTAGGGAAGCTTACATGGACGTCTCCAGAAGAGCAAGATTCGGCGACATGAAGGTCTGAAGGGTTTGCAGTCTTACATTCGGCCTGTCGGTGCAGGGTGTTCGTCCTGCTGGCCCTGATGGCATTCGCGGGTGAGGCTCCTGTCTGCATATCGGGC
>JBKCTS010000069.1:0-1693 GCA_046318695.1 Acidovorax sp. | reverse complement strand
CCACGATCTGGTTGGCCAGCTCGAACGACAGGGCGTGACCAAACTGGAAGGCCGGGGAATAGTCCAGCGTCGCCATTTGTTGTGCGACGGCCCGGGTGATCTCTTCGCGGCCATGCCCCAGGCCCGTGCACCACAGGCCGGACAGCCCGTCAAACACCTGCTTGCCATGGTGGTCGGTGAAGTACGCGCCCTTGGCGCTGACCATCATGCGGGGCTTCGCCTTGAACTGGCGGTTGCCGGTGTAGGGCATCCAGTGGGCTTCCAGCCATTCGGCGTCCATGCGGGGGGCCTCGGTGCCTGCGGCGGGTTGTTCGATATGGACGAAGCTCATGGGGGTTCTCCGGTGCGAGGCGGCGGCAAAAGCCGGGCAACCCCGGCTAACCGGGGCAGGACATGGGCCATTGTTGCACCGGGTGTTAATCTCTCAAATACCCCAATATCAATGTTTACTTGACGATTCATGCAAGTAAAAACCCTGTCCTTGCCCCCTGTGGCGCACGCATCCAGGCACCGCGCCGTGCTCGGCCACCTCAGCGACATGGACTTGCGCCTGTTGCAGGTGTTCAAGGCCGTGGCCGAGTGCGGCGGCATGTCGGCCGCCGAGCTGGAGCTGAACATCGGCACCAGCACCGTCAGCCGCCACATGAAGGACCTGGAAACCCGCCTGGGCCTCACCTTGTGCAGGCGCGGGCGGGCGGGGTTTGCGCTCACCCCTGAAGGCCAGCGGGTGTATGACGAAACCCTGCGCCTGCTGTCGGCGGTGGATACTTTTCGCACCAGCATCGACGACATCCACCAGCGCATGGGCGGGCGGCTGGATGTGGCGGTGTTCGACAAGACGGCCAGCAACCCGGCGGCGCACATTGGCGATGCGATTGCGCTTTTTGCCGCGCAGGCGCCCGAGGTGCGCTTGCAGATGCATGTGGCCAGCATCCCCGCGATTGAGCGCGGGCTGATCGACGGCAGCTTCCAGGTGGGCATCATCCCGGCGCACCGCAGCTCGCAGAGCCTGGTGTACGCCAACCTGTTCACCGAGACCATGCTGCTGTACTGCGGCGCGCGCCACCCGCTGTTTGGCACCGACCGCACCCAGCTTACCTGGGATGACCTGCGCGCCTACCAGTTTGCCGGGCTGGGCTACCACTCGCCCAACATGGAGCTCAGCCACAGCGCCCGCCTGCCGCGCAAGGCCACGGGGTTCGACCAGGAATCGATTGCCACGCTCATCCTGTCGGGCTGCTACCTGGGCTTTTTGCCCGACCACTATGCCGAGGGCTTCGAGCGCCAGGGGCTGATGCAAGCCGTGCAACCGGCGCAGTTTTTCTACCCGTGCCAGTTTGTGAGCGTGCTGCGCAAGTCACCCCAGCCCACGCGGGCCGCCCTGGCGTTTTCGCAGTGCCTCGCGCGCGCGCATGGTGGTGGATGAGCGGCCTTGCCGCCAGCGCCAGCCGGGCAGACAATGGAACGACCATCGGACTTTTTTGAACGGGAGCACACCATGGCCACCAGCATCTCCTCAATCGGCGCATCCGGCATGCAGGCCGCCCAGATGCGGCTGGACGCCTCGGCCAACAACGTGGCCAACGCCAATACCCCCGGCTACCGCCGCCAGGTGGTGTCGCAGGAGGCTGCGGCCGATGCCGCTGGCGTGCGCGCCACGGTGCAGCGCGAGCAGGAGGCACAAGGCGTGGCC
>JBKCTS010000068.1:0-15170 GCA_046318695.1 Acidovorax sp. | reverse complement strand
GAAGCCGGGAGTCGCCCGGCATGCGACTCACTTTCTTTTGCTTCGCCAAAAGAAAGTCAGCAAAGAAAAGGCGCTCCCGCTGTCTGCGTCCCTGCGATTCGCTTCGGGCAACCTGCGGTGCTCGCAGACGGGGTGCGCCGCAGAACTCGCTGCGCGCTGGCGCGCTCCGCTCAAACAACTGCGGCGAGTCAGTTCACAAAGCGCGAGTGTCCTTCGGCACCCGCGCCACCCCGCCCGCTGCGCTCCTCGGCGCATACAGAAGGGGATGGGGAGCGGACAACCCTTCGGGCCATTGCTTCGCTCGGCCCTGGCAGGGGGAGCGCGTGCGCTTGGCGCCGCTTGTTGTGGGTTGGGCGCACCTTCACCGTTCGGGCTGAGCCTGTCGAAGCCTGGGCACCACCCCCCGCCGTTCAGGCTGAGCCTGTCGAAGCCAGAGTGCACCCCCCCCCGTTCGGGCTGAGCCTGTCGAAGCCCGTCGCACCACCCCACCCGCTTTCGCGAATCAAAGAAAAGTGAGTCGCACGCCGGGCGACTCCCGGCTTCTGGCCTGAAATCAGGCACGCGGTGGTTACCGGCCAAGCGGGCTTCGACGGGCTCAGCCTGAACGGGTGGGGGCGACAGGCTTCGACAGGCTCAGCCCGAACGGTGGGGGGCGTCGAGGCTTCGACAGGCTCAGCCCGAACGGTGGGGGGGTGGCGCCGAGGCTTCGACAAGCTCAGCCTGAACGGGTGGGGGGCTGGCGCGCCACACGGCTGCCGGGTGGCAGGCACAGTCTCTGGATGTCAGCCCTGCAAATGTGATCAGGTTGACGGTGGTCAGTGCTTATCCATCAGGCGGAGGACGCCACCCCATCCCGCTCATTTGCCGCAAATTCTGGTAACCCGTGCAGCGCCGCATAGATCGGCGCAAAGTCCACTGCCGTCATGTCAAACAGCTGCTCAAAACTGTCGATCACAAAGTACGTCTGCTGGTAGGTATCGATCTTGTAGCGCGTGCGCATGGTGCGCTTGAGCGCCAGCGGTATGCGCTGCGGCTCGGGGCTTTGCACGCAATAGGCCAGCTCCCCGGCCGAACTCAGGATGCCCGCCCCATACGCCCGCAGGCCGCCCGCCTCGCGGATCAGGCCGAACTCGATGGTGTACCAGTACAGGCGGCTGAGCATTTCGCAGGCGCCCAGGCCCTGGGCCTTGAGGCCGCCCTGGCCGTAGCGCTGCACGTAGTCGGCAAACACCGGGTTGAACAAGAGCGGCACATGGCCGAACAGGTCGTGAAAGATGTCGGGCTCGACGATGTAGTCGAACTCCTCGGGCGTGCGGATCCAGTCCGTCACCGGAAACTTGCGGTTGGCCAGCAGGGTGAAGAACGGCACCTCGGGGATCAGCCCCGGCACGCCCACCAGTTCCCAGCCGGTGGCTTTGTAGAGCCGTTCGTTGACTTCGTCAAAGCGCGGAATGCGGTCACTGGCGCCCAGCGAGGGCAGGGCCTGGATGAACGCCTCGCTGGCCAGGCCGGGTAGCAGGGCGCGCTGGCGTTCGTACAGGCGGCGGTAGGTGTTGTGGTCGGCCTCGGTGTAGGCCGCAAAGTTCTGCGTGCAGGTGTAGTCGGCTTGTGCGCGGCTGTAGTCGCCGCGCGGGGGGCGCTCGCTGGCGCCATACACCACGGGCTTGACGGCGGTTTCGGCGGTCATGGCGCGCTCCTGGTTTATCAGGCTTTCTTGGCGTCCAGCACACCGCGGGCGATCTGGTCGCGCTCCAGCGATTCGAACAACGCCTTGAAGTTGCCTTCGCCAAAGCCGTCGCGGTAGTCGCCCTTGCGCTGGATGAATTCGAAGAACACGGGGCCCAGCATGGGGGTCGAGAAGATCTGCAGCAGCAGGCGCGGCGTGCCGTCGGCCGTGGTGCCATCGAGCAGGATGCCGCGCGACTGCAGCTCGGCCACCGGCTGGCCGTGGCCGGGCAGGCGGCCTTCGAGCATCTGGTAGTAGATGTCGTTGGGGGCCGGGGCCATGGGCACACCGGCCAGGGCGAGCTTGTCCACGGTGGCCAGGATGTCGTCGCAGATCAGCGCGATGTGCTGGATGCCCTCGCCGTTGAACTGCATCAAAAACTCTTCAATCTGCCCGCCGCCCTGTTTGGACTCTTCGTTCAGCGGGATGCGGATCTTGCCGTCGGGCGCCGTCATGGCCTTGGAGGTCAGGCCCGTGTATTCGCCCTGGATGTCAAAGTAGCGGATCTCGCGAAAGCCAAACAGCTTTTCATAAAAGCCCGCCCAGAAGGCCATGCGGCCGCGGTAGACGTTGTGCGTGAGGTGATCGATTTCATTGAGCCCATGGCCTGCGGGGCGGCGGTCCACGCCCTCGATGAATTCAAAGTCGATGTCGTAGATCGACTTGCCGTCTTCAAAGCGGTCAATCAGGTACAGCGGCGCGCCGCCAATGCCCTTGATGGCGGGCAGGCGCAGTTCCATGGGGCCGGTGGGGATGTCGATGGGCTGTGCGCCCAGCTCCAGGGCACGCTTGTAGGCCTTGTGCGCGTCCTTCACGCGAAACGCCAGGCCGCAGGCCGAGGGGCCATGCTCGGCACCAAAGTAGGCCGCCTGGCTGTGGGGCTCGCGGTTGATGATGAAGTTGATGCCGTTTTGGCGGTACAGCACCACGTCTTTGGAGCGGTGCTTTGCGACCAGCGTGAATCCGAGCTTGTCGAACACGGCCTCCAGAACGCCCGGAGTGGGCGAGGTGAACTCCACAAACTCGAACCCCATCAGGCCCATGGGGTTGTCCCAGGCTTCGATCTGGGCGGCGGTTTGTTGTGGCAGGGCGGCGGTCATGGTGGTCTCCGGCAGCAGTCGATGGGTGAATCTCCGTCTGGGACTTTAGGCTTGGCGTGCCTCATGTTTTGGGCGAAATCAAGGGTCTGACCGGCTTGATTTGCAGGATTGTTGCGAATCATCAAGATTGCGCGCAAACAGATCGCGCATAAAGTTGCGGTGCCGATGAATCCTGCGTTTGCCTGGCTGCACTGCAGTAGCGCTGCGCGCCCACGGGTCGGGTACTGGTTTTTGCAAGCCGTTTTTTTGCAAGAGGCTGCGCGGTCACGATCAGGGCATACCCGTGCAAGCTGCAAAAATGGCGTGGTGGGCTGAAAATTCGTACTATCCTGCGCCATGCAAGCAATCAACGCACTCGACAAGCTGGACAAAGCCATCCTGCGCCGGCTGCAGGAAAACGGCCGCGAAACCTACGACGTGGTCGGAGAACGGGTGGGCCTGTCGCCCAGCGCGGTGCTGCGTCGCGTCAAGCGCCTGGAGGAGGCCGGCATCATCAGCCGCTATGTGGCCCTGGTGCCGCCCGAGGCGGTGGGCCTGGGGCTTACGGCCTACCTGAACGTGCGGCTTGAAAAACACACCGAAAGCCACAAGCGCAACCCGATGGACCTGTTTCGCGCCAGCGTGCAGACCTGGCCCGAGGTGGTCGAATGTGCATCGCTCACGGGCGAGATGGACTACCTGCTGCGCGTGGTCGTGTCCGACATGGCGCACTACAGCCGCTTCATCATGGACACCCTGCTCAAGCACCCCAGCGTGCAGGACTGCAAGACCAGTTTTGTGCTGGACCGCGTGAAGGCCACCACGGCTGTGCCCGTGTGACAATCCATCTGCTCCGGAGCGCATCGAATGGCGGTCCGTGGGCGGGCGGTTCAACCTCAAAGCGGCGCTGGCAAGTGCATATCGCTGTCACCCCAAAGGTTGAGGCTGCAAAAACAACGCAAGACCCGAGTCCGTGCGGTGTGCGGCAAGATGACAAGCGGTCAACTGCTGTTTTTAGGTTCAAAGCATGATGATTTCAATCGACGACTTGCGGTTCGGCTATGGCCGCCATCTGCTCTACCAGGGCTTTGCGGCGCGCGTGGAACAGCCCGGCATCTATGGACTCTTCGGGCGCAATGGCAGCGGCAAGTCCACGCTGCTCAAGCTGTTGTGCGGTCTGCTCAGGCCCTGGGCCGGACGCATCGAGGTGATGGGGTACAACCCCCGCGAACGGGCGGCGGATCTGCTCGCGGCCATCTACATCGTGCCAGAGGAGTTTCACCTTCCCAACCTCACCTGCGAGAAGCTGGCGGCCACCCAGGGCGTCTTTTATCCACGTTTCTCCACCACCCTGTTGAACGAGTATCTCGCGCATTTCGAGGTGCCGCTAAAAGAGCGCTTCGATTCCATGAGCCTGGGGCAGAAGAAGAAGGCCGCCATCGCCTTTGCGTTGGCCACGGGCACACCATTGTTGTTGATGGACGAACCCACCAATGGCCTCGACATCGTCGGCCGCGCGCAGTTTCGCAAGCTGCTCGTTCGCCCCGAACATGCGCACCGCGCCTTTCTCATCAGCACCCACCAGGCGCACGACCTGGAGAGTATCCTGAGCCACATCTGGTTCATCGATCAGGGGCGGCTCGCGTTGTCCGCGCGCATGGACGAAATCGCGCGCTTGCTGCACATGGGCGTGGCGCACGACGATGCCGCTCTCGCTCAAGCCGGGGGCAGTTCTTTGCTGTACCAGGAGCGCATCGGGCACCAGCTGGCCTACGTCGCGCTGCGCGGGCACGAGCCATCGGGCAAGCCCGCACCGTCGGGGGGCTCTGTGCAATTGGAGCTTTTGTACAAGGCGCTGAGCCTGAACCGGGACGCGGTGCTGCATGCCCTGGCCCCCCTGTACGATGCCACGGCGAACCGGAAGGAGCACGCATGAATTCGCCATCCGCACCGGCCCCGCTGCGCGCGGTGAGAACCAGCACTGGCAGCTCGACTTTTTCGTGGAGCCGATTCCAGCTCCTGGCCCGGGCTCATTGGGCAGAGCACCTGCGGCAGTACCTGGGCCACATGGCGGTGACTGGCGTGCTGTATGGCGTATTGCTGATCTTCACCCTGAGCCTTTCGCGCGGCTGGGCGTTCTCGACCGGCGGGCAGTCGGCTTTTTACTTCTGGGGGCTGTATCTCACCGGCTTTGTCTTCGCGGGACGGTACTTCGAAGGCATGGCGCAGCGTGAATCCGCGCTGCTGGCACTGATGCGGCCGGCCTCCATTCTGGAGAAATGGCTGCTGTGCGTGGTGGTGGTCGCGGTGGCGTACCCGCTGTGTTACACGCTGCTGTTCCTGGCGATCTCGTGGCCTGCGCAGAGTGTGGCGCTGGCATTGCGCGCGAGCTGGCGACCACCGGGGGCGGTGGACCCGCAGGACTATGCGCTGTTCGTGCCCTTGTTGCGCACGCCGCTGAGTGAGTCCCTGCTTAGCATTCCGCAGCAGTGGGGCCTCTTCATCGCGGCCTGGGCGCTGCAGGCCGTGGCAGTCACGGGCTCTCTGTACTTTCGTCGTGCGGCCATGCTCAAGACGCTGGCACTGGGCGTGGTTCTGTTTTTCATCACCGCGATGATTGGGGCCATCTGCGGTGCCCGGCATGAAGTGCTCTTTGCCTGGTGGACCGGCCGCGCAGGCATGGGCGGCTTGGCCCTGCACGCGTTCAGCGCGGTGCTGTGGTTGTTGCTACCGCTTCTGCTGTGGGGGCAGACCTACCTGCACCTTCGCGACAAGGAGCTGACGTGATGGCGCAGTCCCCTAGTACAGCTGTAGCAGCCTCACGCCCCTGGGGGCCTTGGTTTTTTACAGGCATCTGGGTGGTGTTCTGGTGCTTGTTAGCCCTGAGCGGACTGGACGTCTTCAAGGATCTGGAGGAGGCGGAGCTCCGCTACGCCGTTCCCGCGGTCCATCTGGAAGGAGTGACGCAGCTGCGCATCGAACGAGACCCCGGTGGGACGCACTATGTGCCCCGCACGCGGGTAGTGCTCGGCGGCGCGGGCGAGGTGGCGCTGACCCTGCAAAACCTCCAATACGGTCGGCGCGGAGGCTCTCGCAAGCCGGAGCAGGTCTCGTTAGAAGCCCGCCCCAAGCCGCCGATCATGGCATTTCGCGAGGCCGACGTTTTGATACTGCGCTGGCCGCGTCCGGAGCGCAAGCAAGGCGCTGAGCCCGTTGAGGACGACGGCTTGTGGATCAGCGAGATCACACTGCCAGTGCAGTTCCAGAATCTTGCGCTGTCCCACGCGATGGTGGAGGCAATGGAGCCAGTGGGGCGCCTGAAGGTCTCGGGACGGTCCGTGGAGGTGCGCGGCCGGGTGGCTCACCTGGACCTGCAGTCAACGCAGTGCGGGCGGTGCGCCCTGGCCTTGGGTGCGCAAGGGACGGGCGATTGTGAAGCGCGCTCTCAGCACGGAGGGGACCCCTCGCTGGAGGTCGCGGCGGGCGGCATGCAGTCCGTGCGGATTGCTGCGGAGGTGGGTCAGGTGGTGCTCAAGTCAGCGCAGGGGCTGCAGAAGCTGGACTTGCGCCTGGGCGATAACGTGGCTCTGTCGGTGGACCGGGTCGGGGTGTTGCGGTTGGCGCACAATTCTTTAGAGGATGCCAACGGTGGCGGCTGCGCCGTCATCAGTGAACCCAGGCCGGCGCATGTACCGTCAAGCCCGCTGGAGCTGGTTCGCATTGGATCACGTCCGGCGCAAGCCCAGTAGCATTCGCGACGATGGCGCGGTGGCGCGGCGGTCAAGGCTGCAGCTAATGGGCGGTGCCCAGAAGCAGGATCGTCGGGGCGGCCTCCCCGCCGCGTTGGTTGCTTTGGGGATTCGCTGGTGGTGGCTGCGATGGTTGAGTCATTTTTTTCTAGCGCCCGACGCTTTTTCAGAAAGCCTTGGCAGCCGATTTCGAGAGGGATTTGTGTTGCTTCGCTGTTTTCAAGTCTCGCAACAGGGAGCGCTGGAAACCAATGGGGAATGCCCAGGCTTGCGGCCACGCGTTCCCAACGAAAGACTTGCTCAGGGCGTCGTGGCCCCTAGGCGGGGGGCATGTTGTGCCCCATAACGATTGGTCCCACGGCGGCTAGACACCGCACCAAGCAGATCGCGCCGATGATGGTCCCCATCCGTTCCCTGGGCCCCTCGCACCGCGAGCGGATCGCCCAGCATCTGCTGCAGCTCGAGCCTGCCGACCGCTACCTGCGCTTTGGCTACGCCGCCAACGATGAGCAGATCCGCCGCTACGCCGAGCAGCTCGACTTTGACCGCGACGAGATCTTCGGCATCTACAACCGCCGCCTCGAGCTCGTCGCGATGGCGCACCTGGCGTTTTCCGAGCACCCTGAGCACAAGCACTGCGCCGAGTTTGGCGTGTCGGTGCTCCCGCAGGCGCGTGGCCGCGGCCTGGGTGCGCGCCTGTTCGAGCGCGCCGTCATGCACGCCAGCAACGCGGGGGTGAATATGGTGTTCATCCACGCGCTGTCGGAGAACACCGCCATGCTCAAGATCGCCCGCAACGCAGGAGCCACCGTGCGCCGCGATGGGTCCGAGTCCGAGGCCTACCTGCAGATTCCGCCCGCCAGTCTGGATACGCGCATGACCGAGATGGTCGAGCAGCAGATTGCCGAGGTGGACTACCAGCTCAAGCGGCAGGCCAAGCAGTTCTGGGATTTTCTGGCCAGCATGCAGGCATTGCGCAGCGGCATGCCAGACGACCGCCACCCCTCGGCTTAGTAAGCAAAGCAGCACCGCAAGGCGCAAACCATATCGATACCCGCAGGCTTCGCGAGGATTTGCAGCGCTGCCATGGCCGAGAAGACGCGGTTTTTGGTGCCAGATGGCGTGCAACACTACACTAGGGGTCTGATTCACTACCGCACGTCGTGCACTCCAGTGTCTGACCCGCACCCCGCGCACCCTGGGCGACCGCCCGATAGGGAAGACAAGCGCAGCTTCCTGCAAAAAGTGGCCGAGTTCATCCACCCGGGGCCTGATTCGCGGGAAGAACTCATCGAAACCCTGGCCGATGCCGAAGACAACGACGTCATCGGCGCCGAGTCCCGCGTCATGCTCGAGCGTGTGATCCGCATGGCCGACATGACCGCCCGCGATGTGATGGTGGCCACGCCGCGCATGGATCTGATCAACATCGATGCGCCCCTTGAGGATCTGCTGCACCTGGTGATCGCGACCGCGCATTCGCGCTTTCCCGTGTACCAGGGTGAGCGCGACAACATCATAGGCATCCTGATGGCCAAGGACCTGCTCAAGCTGCAGCGGGCCCCGGAGCTGAACATCCGCGCATTGCTGCGGCCCGCCGTGTTCGTGCCCGAAAGCAAGGGCCTGAACGACCTGCTGCGCGAGTTCCGCGGCACCCGCAACCACCTGGCCATCGTTATCGATGAGTTCGGCCGCGTGGCGGGCCTGGTGACCATCGAGGATGTGCTGGAGCAGATCGTGGGCGAGATCGAGGACGAGTTCGACATTCCCGAGGACAACGGCGACATCTTCGGCCTGGCCGACCGCACCTACCGCGTCAGCGGCGACACGCCGGTCGAGCGCGTGGCCGAGGCCTTTGATGTGGTGCTGCAGGGCAGTGACCTGGACGCGCAGTTCGACACCATCGGCGGGCTGATTGCCCACGAAATGGGCCACCTGCCGCGCCGAGATGAACTGGTGCAACTGGGCGGCTTGCAGTTTGTGGTGCTCCATGCCAAGGGCGGCGCTGTGCGCTGGTTCAAGGTATCGCGGCTCGACGACTCCACCCCTGGCGGCTGATGGCGCACCGCCCAACCGTCGCGGGGCTGCCCCTGGCTTGGCAATGCCTGCTGGCGCTGGGCGCGGGGCTGGCCCAGGCGGCTTCTCTGGCCTGGCCGGGCAGCGGCCAGCCGCTGTGGTGGCTGCAGATCGGCGCGATGATGGTGCTTGCCGCGCTGGTGCAGGCGGCCCGCCAGCATGCGGCGCCGTTCAGGCGGGGGGCGCTGTTGGGCGGCGTGTTTGCCACGGCCTGGCTGGTGGGTACCTTCTGGTGGCTGTTCATCTCCATGCACACCTACGGCGGGCTCGCCGCTGGGCTGGCCGTGGCCGCCGTGCTCGGGCTGGCCGCCTTCCTGGCCAGCTACTATGCGATCGGTTTGGGTATTTTTTGCCGCTTCGCGCGCGGCGGTATTGGGTTTGTTGCTATTAATTTTGCGGCAATTTGGCTGCTGGCGGAGCTGGCCCGCGCCACGCTGTGGACCGGGTTCCCCTGGGGGGCTGCTGGCTACGCCCATGTGGACGGGCCCCTGGCCGTGCTGGCGCGCAGCGTGGGTGTGTACGGCATCGGTGCGGTGGCGGCGGCGCTGGCGATGCTGCTGGTGCAGTGGCGCCCGGCGCATCTGCGCAGCGGGCGGGCCTGGGCCGTGGCGCTGGGCCTGGTGGCGCTATGGGGCGCGGCGGCGGTGCAGCGCCACTGCGCGGTCGAGCTGTGCCACACGCCTGCCACCCCCGCAGCCGCCCCCGTCACGCTGGAACTGCTGCAGGGCAACATCCCGCAGGACGAGAAATTCCAGCCCGGCAGCGGGCTGCCGCTGGCGCTCAAGTGGTATGCCGACACCCTGCGCGACGCGACCGCCGAGCTGGCGGTGGCCCCCGAAACAGCGGTTCCGCTGCTGCCCCAGCAGCTCATGCCAGGCTACCTGGAAGGCATCGCCAGCCACTTCGCGCCGACCGGGCGTGCGGTGCTGCTGGGCATTCCCATGGGCGATGATGTGCAGGGCTACACCAACTCGGTGCTGGGCATGGGCGCAGGCATGGGCGATGCGGCTTCGGCCTACCGCTATGACAAGCACCATCTGGTGCCCTTTGGCGAATTCATCCCGCCGTTCTTCAAGTGGTTCACGGCGATGATGAACATTCCGCTGGGCGACTTCAACCGCGGCGCGCTCGGGCAGCCCTCGTTCCTCTGGAAGGGGCAGCGTATTGCGCCCAACATCTGCTATGAGGACCTCTTTGGCGACGAAATCGGCGCGCGCTTCATGGTGCCGTCAGAAGCGCCCACGGTGCTGATCAACTTCAGCAACATCGGCTGGTTCGGTGATTCGCTGGCCATTGACCAGCACCTGCACATCAGCCGCATGCGCGCGCTGGAGTTTGAGCGCCCCATGGTGCGCGCCACCAACACCGGCGCGACAGCCATCATTGACCACCGCGGCGTGGTCACCCATGCGCTGCCCCGCCACACCCGGGGGGTGCTGCGCGGCGAAGTGCGCGGGCGCGGCATGGACGCAGCCAGCGGATGGGCCATCACGCCCTACGCCTGGTGGGTATCGCGCTGGGGCCATGCGCCGCTGTGGCTGGCGGCCCTCATTGTTGTGGCCGTGGCGGTGGTCAGCGGGCGCGGGCGTGCCCCCCGGCCCGGTTGACGCAGCGCGGTGCCTTGCAGGCGCGCATGCCGCTTGTGTGTGGGCACCGACGCGCAGCCCGTGTCATGTGATGCCTTGATAATAGAGGCTTGCAGACGCGGTCTTGCGGCTGAAAACATGATGAATTCAAGCGGTTACCCCGCGGTTGTGGAGCACGATTGACGATGGCTGATTCCTTTTCCTACGAACAACTGATTGCCTCGGGCGAAGGCCGGTTGTTCGGCGCAGACAGCGGCCGCCTGCCGCTGCCGCCCATGCTGATGTTTGACCGCATCACGCACATCGACAGCGACGGCGGCGCGCATGGGCTGGGATTGATTCGCGCCGAGCTCGACGTGAAACCGGACCTGTGGTTCTTTGGCTGCCATTTCCAGGGCGACCCGGTCATGCCCGGCTGCCTGGGGCTGGATGCCATGTGGCAGCTCATCGGCTTTTACCTGACCTGGCTGCAACTGCCGGGCCGCGGCCGCGCGCTCGGTGCGGGCGAGGTCAAGTTCACTGGCGAAGTTGGCCCTGGCGTGAAACTGGTCACCTACGAAATCAACATCAAGCGCGTCATCAAGCGCAAGCTGGTCATGGCCATTGGCGATGCCCGCCTGCTGGCCGATGGCAAGGAAATCTACGTCGCCAACGACCTGCGTGTGGGTCTGTTCAAGCGTGAGGAAGACGGCAAGGACGCAGCATGACCAGCCAAAAGCGCGTAGTCATCACTGGCGCGGGCATCGTCTCGTGCATTGGCAACGATCTGGCCACCGTGGAGGCCGCGCTGCGTGCGGGCAAGAGCGGCATCAAGGCGGTGGAAAAGTTCAAGGAACTGGGCCTTCGCAGCCAGGTGGGCGGCGTGCCCGAGATCGATATCGAGGCCCGCATTGACCGCAAGCAGCTTCGCTTCATGGGCGATGCCGCCGCCTACGCGCAGATCGCGCTGGAAGACGCAATCAAGCAGGCAGGTCTCACGCCCGAGCAGGTCAGCCACCCCCGCACCGGCCTCATCATGGGATCGGGCGGCGGCTCGCCAGCCAACCAGATCGAAGCCGCCGACACCCTGCGCGAAAAGGGCATCCGCCGCGTAGGCCCCTACCAGGTCACGCGCTGCATGAGCTCCACCGTGTCGGCCTGCCTGGCCACCAATTTCAAGGTCAAGGGCATCAACTACTCCATCACATCGGCCTGCTCCACATCGGCCCACTGCATCGGCGCGGCGGCGCAGCAGATCGCCTGGGGCATGCAGGATGTGATGTTTGCCGGCGGCGGCGAGGAACTGAGCTGGGGCATGTCGCTGCTGTTTGACGGCATGGGCGCCATGTCCAGCAAGTACAACGACACGCCCGAGCGCGCCTCGCGCGCGTACGACGCCAACCGCGACGGCTTTGTGATTGCCGGCGGTGGCGGTGCCGTGGTGCTCGAAAGCCTGGACCACGCCCTGGCCCGTGGCGCGACCATCCTGGCCGAAGTGGTGGGCTTTGGCGCCACCAGCGACGGCGAAGACATGGTGGCCCCTTCGGGCGACGGCGCGATTGCGTGCATGCAGCAGGCCATGCAGGGGCTTGTGGGCCCCATCGACTACATCAACACGCATGGCACTTCCACCCCCGTGGGCGACATGCAGGAAGTGCGCGCGATGCGGGCGCTGTTTGGCGACAAAGTGCCGCCGTTCTCGTCCACCAAATCGCTCACCGGGCACTCGCTGGGTGCCACCGGCGTGCAGGAGGCCATCTACTGCATGATCATGCTGAACAAGGGCTTCATCGCCGGTTCGGCCCATGTGGAAACGCCCGACCCTGCGCTGGGCGACATGCCACTGGTCACGCAAACCCGCGATGCAGCGCTGACCACGGTGCTGTCCAACAGCTTTGGCTTTGGCGGCACCAACGCCAGCCTGGTGCTGCGCAGCTGGTAAGAGCGCACGGTATCGGTTTTCACCAGCGGTTCATAGTGTCGTTCTATGAAATTTAATATTTGCGTGGCGAGGCCGCCAAACTATATTCATTATTGTGCATTCCAGGAACTCTCCGAGGTTCTGATGCATGGCTTGAGAGATTTGGGATGTCAGGCGAGTATAAACTTTAATAGAACTTTTCCTGATGTTGTCAATATTATTATTGGCGTCCATTTGTTACCTCTTTCTATAATAAAAACTATCCCGAAAAATTGCATTGTTTTGAATACAGAGCAAATATATTCAGACAGCTCGGCATAGGTGTCTAATATTATCGAATGGGCCAGGAATTTTCCCGTTTGGGATTATAATTCAAGAAATATAGAAAAGTGGAATGAGTTGGGTTTTTCAAATTTTTCTTTGCTCCGCCTTGGGTACCACCCATTATTGGATAGAATTCCCAAGGAAGGCAATAAAGACATCGATGTCTTGTTTTACGGCTCAATTGGTGACAGGCGCAAGGTTATTTTGGATGAAATGCTTGCGAGAGGTATAAATCTGAAAGCGGTGTTTGGTGTTTACGGTTCGGCGAGGGATGATTTAATAGCTCGATCCAAAATAATATTAAACTTGCACCACTACAATTCTAAGATTTTTGAGGTGGTGAGGGTTTTTTATTTAATGATTAATGCCAAGGCCGTGGTCTCCGAGATCGATGACTCCACCTGCGTTGATGATCTGTATCTGGGTGGGGTGAAGGCTGCCAAATACGATGCATTGGTTGATACTTGCGTGGAGTTGCTTGCAAGTAATGAAAAACTTATCGAGCAGGAGCGTCTATCGCACGAGACGATAAAGAAATTACCGCAAAGCAATGAGTTAAAGGGGTTGCTCAGCGGTCTTTCGTGAGTCGCGAAGATGAATGGGCTCGGTCTGATTAATTGGTCGCCCCTGCGACCCCCCCCCGGGAGCCAGTGCTTAGAAGGACAATCCTGGTGACTCGACGCCGGTATCGGCTGGGAAAGTCGCTTCCGATTCGCTCGAGCCTACCCTCATACTGCGAGTGGCTTATGTAGTTATAGGGTCTTCACCTTCGATAGTGACCTCGAGATGATGACCGCAGGTGTCCGTCACCAACTTTTCAGGAGAACGTTCCATGAGTCGAAAAAGAAGTCATTTCCTTGCGTGCGTGGTCAGCATCGCGCTTGCAATCTATCAGGTACCTGCGTCAGCATGCACTGGAATCTCGCTATCGAGCGAGGATGGCGGGGTCATTGTGGCCCGGACGGTCGAGTGGGCGTTAGGTGATGCGAAGCACAATCAGATCGTGATTTTCCCGCGCGGGAAGGTCTTCCGCGCACAGACGCCGGATGGTCTCAATGGAATGTCCTGGAAGGGGCGGTTCGGGCTGGTTTCTGTGGCGGCGTACGATCAGCCCTTCGGGCCGGATGCCATGAACGAAAGGGGTCTTTACGTCGGCGCGTACTACTTTCCTGGATACGCTGACTACAAACCATACGACAAGGCCTATGCTCACAAATCTATGAGTGTGGGCGATTTCATGCAATGGCTGCTCTCCTCGTTCGAGAGCGTGGAGGAAGTCAGGAAAAACCTGGACAAAGTGCGTGTGGTCGATGTCAAGGATCCCCGTTTTGGCGGCGTGCCGCTGCCATTCCATTGGAAGATCGCCGACGCGACGGGGGCGAGCATCGTCGTCGAGATAGTCAATGGCGGCGAAATAAAGGTCTACGACACATTCAGGGGTGTCGTCGCGAATTCACCCTCCTATGACTGGCACCTCACAAATCTTCGAAATTACCTCAATTTAAGCGCGCAACCTGCGGCCCCTTTGGTCGTCGATGGAAAGTCAGTGTCACCTTTCGGTAGCGGATCGGGACTCGTTGGTCTACCCGGCGACTTCACTCCGCCGTCGAGGTTCGTCCGGGCTTCGTTGTTCACTGCGACGGTGAGACCTTTGCCGACCACCGCGGATGCCGTTTTCGAGGCGTTCCGGATTCTCGACAGCTTCAACATACCGGTGGGATTGACAGCCAAGCCTGAAAAAATTTCAAAAGAAATCGCAAGCGCCACCCAGATCACAACCGCTGCAGATCTCAAGAATCGACGTTACTACTTTCATACCATGGATAATCGCGAGATTCGCATGATCGATTTTTCGAAGATCGACTTCTCAACGGTCAAAGAACAGATGATCGACATCGATGAGGGACAAAGAAATAGGGCAAGGGAGTTATCTGTCCCTGCACAAAAAGCCGTTCCTTGAGGAAATCCATGCAAGGACGTCTCCAGAAAAGCAAGACTGGGCGGCGTGAAGGTCTGAAGGGTTTGCCGTCCTATGTACGGCCTGTCGGTGCAGGGGTTTCGTCCTGCCGCCTCTGATGGCATTCCCCGGTGAGGCTCCTGTTTGCAATCGGGCTTGATGCCCTGCTTCCTTATCGGCTCGCCCCACCCCGGTTTGACCTGTTGACACACCACATCGCTGCTTGCGTGCTCTCCAAAGGCCTGACCATGCCCGATCTGGATCTCTTTGGGGAACGGGTGCACCGTGCTGCACCAGTGGCCAGCAACGCCGGACGGCCCGGCGTGCCACTGCGCGTCATGGTTGCGCTGCTGTCACGCGTCACGCGCCTACATTGGCGCGGTTTTTGCCTCGTTCGCACTGGCAAAGATGGTGCGAGCAGGCCCTGGTCCCCTGCGTGCTGGCTGTTGGGGTAGTCGGCGGTGGTGATGGGGGCGCAAGCGCGCTGGAGTACGTGGTTCTGAGTGAGGCCGGGGCTCCAAAAGGGCTTCGGCCTTTTTTCATGGGCAGCTCTTGCGCGCTGGGCGGCGTGTGCCGCCTGGCAGCGCCGTAAAATCGACAGTTTGCACTTTATGCAACCGTCCGCAGGCCCTTGAGCCTGGCGTTGTCGGGCTTGCAGCGGTCCCTGTTTTCACCATTCCAATGCCAGCACTGGCCTGCCAGTGCCCTCACCAGACCATGTTGACCTTCCAGCAAATCATCCTGAAGCTGCAGTCCTACTGGGACGCGCAGGG
>JBKCTS010000067.1:0-4216 GCA_046318695.1 Acidovorax sp. | reverse complement strand
GGTCAGGCCGGTCACGCCGCATTCGGCCAGCGCCTCGCGGACCTCCTCCAGTTTGAACGGCTTGATGACAGCGGTGATCATTTTCATGGCGGGTCTCCTTTAGGACACAAAAAAAGGGGGCAGGCGAAGGGTCGGGCGGGTCAGGCCCTGAATTTACTGGTGATCGGATAACGCCAGTCCTTGCCAAAGCTGCGGCCCGTGACACGCAGCCCGACCGGGGCCTGGCGGCGCTTGTACTCGTTGAGCTTGATCAGGCGCGTCACGCGCTCCACATCAGCCCGCGCAAAGCCGCTGTCGATGATGGATTCCATGGGTTCGTCGTTTTCCACATACCGCGCAATGATCGCATCCAGCACCTCATACGGCGGCAGGCTGTCCTGGTCTTTCTGGTCGGGTCGCAGCTCTGCGCTGGGCGCTCGCGTGATGATGCGCTCGGGGATCGGGTTCGCGCCGCTACCGTAGGGGTCGTTGGCGTTTCGCCACCGGGCCAAATCGAACACGCGTGTCTTGGCCACGTCCTTGATCACGGCAAACCCACCCGCCATGTCGCCATAGAGTGTGCAATACCCGGTGGCCATTTCGCTCTTGTTGCCGGTGGTGAGCACGATGGAGCCAAACTTGTTGGACAGCGCCATGAGCAAGGTCCCGCGGATGCGCGCCTGCAGGTTTTCCTCGGTGGTGTCCTCGGGCAGGCCCGCAAACTCACCTGCCAGGGCGGCCTTGAAAGCATCGAACTGTGCACGGATGGAAATCTCGTCGTAGCGCACGCCCAGCCGCGCAGCCATGTCGCGTGCATCGATCCAGCTGATGTCGGCCGTGTAGGGCGATGGCATCATCACAGCGCGGACCTTGCACGCGCCCAGCGCATCCACCGCCACGGCCAGCACCACGGCAGAATCAATGCCGCCCGACAGACCCAGCAGCGCCCCGGGAAAGTTGTTCTTGCCGATGTAATCGCGCACGCTCAACACCAGCGCATCCCACAGGTCTGCCTCGGGAGAAGGCACGGGAGCCACATCAGCTACTATTTTAATAGCGCCAAGCTCTCTGGACACGTGCGCGTAAGCCAGTTTTTCTGTAAAGCCGGGTGCCCGGGCGGCCACTGCGCCATCTGCACCGAGCGCAAATGAGCGCCCCTCAAACACCACCTCGTCCTGCCCGCCCACCAGATGCGCGTACACCAGCGGCAGACCGGTTTCGTGCACCCGCTCGCGCATCTTGTGCTCGCGCACCTGGCTTTTGCCGACGTGAAAGGGCGACGCGTTGATGACCACCAGCAGCTCGGCTCCGGCCTCTGCCGTTTCGCGCGCCGGGCCCGGGTACCAGGCATCCTCGCAGATGAGCAGGCCAATGCGCACGCCGTCCACATCGAACACGCAGGGCCGGGTGCCGGGTACAAAGTAGCGGCGCTCGTCACAGACCAGGTAATTGGGTAGCTCGCGCTTGACATAGGTCTGCTCGATGCGGCCATCGCGCACCACGCTCGCGGCGTTGAAGCAGGCACTGAAGGCGGGCGCGTCTGGCCCCATGGCCTGCGGGTGCCCGAGTACGATAGCCAGGCCTTTCAACCCTGCAGTCTCGCGGGCCACGGTTTTCACGGCATCATCGCAAGCCGCGATGAAGGCGGGACGCAGGAACAGGTCCTCTGCCGCGTAGCCGCAGATGGCCAGCTCGGGCGTCAGCAGCAGGCGGGCTCCCTGCGCGTAGGCATCGCGGGCTGCACAAACGATCTTTTGTGCATTCCCGGGCATGTCGCCCACGACAAAGTTGAGCTGCGCAGTGCAAATGGAGAGCGTCATGGAACTGAAATGGACGACAGGCCCCGCCAGCGCAGGCCGCAGCCACAAGGACCAGGGCGCAGACACGCATGGCTGAAGAAGACCGCATTATCGCCCGCGTGGTGACGTCCCCACTGGACGTGGACAGAGCCGCCTGGAACGCGCTGCTGGCGCAGCAGCGCCACCCAACGCCGTTCATGCGCCACGAATACCTGGCCGCGCTGCATGACAGCGGCAGTGCCACGCCGCACACTGGGTGGGTGCCCCGTTTCATGACCCTCTGGCAGGGCGATGAGTTGGTGGCCGCCTGCCCGCTGTACCTCAAGCACCACTCGTATGGCGAATATGTGTTTGACTGGGCCTGGGCAAACGCCTACCAGCAGCACGGCGTGCCCTACTACCCCAAGGCCGTGATTGCCGTGCCCTTCACGCCCGTGCCCGGCGCGCGCCTGCTGGCGCGAGATCCGGCAGCGCGTGCCCTGCTGGTCCAGGCAGTGACCCGATGGTGTGAGGACGAAGGCATTTCGTCCCTGCACATCCTGTTTGCCAGCGACGACGATGTGCAAACCAGCGCCGAGCAGGCTCTGATGCTGCGGCACACGGTGCAGTTTCACTGGAAGAATGCGGCTCCCGCGCCAGCGCCGGACCACGTATCCGTTGGCCACCTGCAAAACCCGGCGACTGCACGGCCGTTTGCGAGCTTTGAGGACTTTCTGGCCAGCCTTTCGCAAGACAAGCGCAAAAAAATCCGCCAGGAGCGGCGGCGGGTGGCTGAGGCGGGCGTGAGCTTTCGATGGGCGCGTGGCACCGACATCAGCACGGCTGATTGGGATTTTTTCTATCGGTGCTACGAGCGCACCTATCTGGAGCATGGCAATCCGCCCTACCTCACACGCGCCTTTTTCGCGGCGATGGCCGCGCACATGCCACAGGCGTGGCTGCTGTTCGTGGCAGAACGGGGTGGCAAACCCATTGCTACTAGTTTGATAGCTATCAGCACAGACCCGTCGTGCGCAGATGGCCAAAAATACTCTGATTTGGTCACCTACGGCCGCTACTGGGGCGCGTTGGAGCGGGTGGATTGCCTTCACTTTGAGGCCTGCTACTACCAGCCGCTGGCGTGGTGCATCGACCACGGCGTGGCGCGCTTTGAAGGCGGCGCTCAGGGCGAGCACAAAATGGCCCGCGCACTGCTACCGGTGCAGACCACCAGTGCCCACTGGCTGGCCCACCCCGCCTTCGCCGAGGCGGTAGAGCAGTTTCTGGAACGCGAAGGCGCGGGTGTAAACGCCTATCTCGAATCGCTTGAACAACGCATTCCGTTCCGCCAGCTCAACTGACCCTAAAAACAGCAGTTGACCGCTTGTAATCTTGCAGCACACCGCGTGGACTCGGGCCTTGGGTTGTTTTTGCAGCCTCACCTTTGGGGTGACAGCGCTATGCAACTGCCAGCACCGCTTTTGGAGCGCCATGCCGTGTTGCTCCTCCTTGCAGGCACGATCCTGCCGCGTCGTCGCGCCTTGCCTGGCACCCCAACAGCAGCGCTGGCAAATGCATCCAACTGCCGTTTTTAGGTTGAACGGATGACAACGATTGGAGAGGCTGCTCCAGATTGGTGCATTGCATTGCCCCTGAAAGCTGCTACTGTGCCTCATACGCCTGACCAGCACCTGATCTTGCTGGAGGCTTTTAAATGCCACAGCCCAAAGCCCGCCCACCCCACCACGAGCCCTTGCCGCCGCCCGGGCTGTCGCTGCTGGCCCTGGAACTGCGCGCGCCCTGGGAGTTTGGGGCTGTGCTGCCCGCCTGGCCCGTGCTGCAGCGTGCGCCGCTGGGAGACGGCCATCCGGTCATCGTGTTCCCGGGCTTGACGGCGGGCGACGCCACCACGCTGCCCCTGCGCCGCTACCTGGACTCACGCAACTACCAAACATCAGGCTGGGGCCAGGGCCTGAATCTGGGCCCGCGCGAGGGCGTGCTTGAAGCGGCCAATCGGCAACTGCAAGAGACCGCCCAGTCCACCGGCATGCCGGTCAGCCTGGTGGGCTGGAGCCTTGGCGGCATCTATGCGCGCGAGCTGGCCAAGGAAATGCCGGACCTTGTGCGCTGCGTGGTCACCCTGGGCACCCCGTTTGCCGGACCGCACACTTCCACCAACGCATGGCGCATTTACCAGTTTGCCAGCGGCCGCAGCATTGAACGTGAAACCGAGAGCTACAACCTGCCCGAAGCGCCACCAGTGCCAACCACCAGCATCTTTTCTCGCAGCGATGGGGTGGTGGCCTGGCGTGGCAGCATCCAGGCGCCTGCCGACCACAATCCGCACACCGAGAATATCGAGGTGATCGCCAGCCACTTCGGCATTGGGCTGAACCCGAGCGCATGGTGGGCGTTGGCAGACCGGCTGCACCAGCGGCATGTCGCGGACAGGCCGTGGC
>JBKCTS010000066.1:0-6010 GCA_046318695.1 Acidovorax sp. | reverse complement strand
GAGGTGCGCAATTTCAGGGGCCAGTAAGGCCAGACCAGCGGCTTGTTCTCCTGCTCGGGCGGCTGGGGCATGACCTCAAACTGGGTCACGCTGGCCGCGCCGTGGCGGTTGCTGGTCCCCACGCAATCGCTGCCGGTGTCGCCGCCACCGATCACGATGACGTGCTTGCCGTCGGCACGCAGTTGCGCCTTGAGCTTGTCGCCCGCATTGACCTTGTTTTGCTGGGGCAGGAATTCCATCGCGAAGTGGATGCCGTCCAGCTCGCGGCCGGGCACGGGCAGGTCGCGCGACTGCTCGGCACCACCGGTGAGCAACACCGCATCGAATTCCTTGTGCAACTGCTCGGGCGTCACGGTTTCCTTGGCCCAGTTGGTGACCTTGGAATCCTTGCCCAGGCCGTCCTTGGCTGCGCCCACAAACACGCCTGTGCGGAACGTCACGCCTTCGGCCTCCATCTGCTTGACGCGGCGGTCGATGTGCGACTTTTCCATCTTGAAGTCAGGAATACCGTAACGCAGCAGGCCGCCCACGCGGTCGTTTTTCTCGAACAGCGTCACACTGTGCCCCGCGCGCGCCAGTTGCTGCGCGGCGGCCATGCCAGCCGGGCCAGAGCCGACGACCGCCACCTTCTTACCCGTTTTGTGCTTGGGCACGCGGGGCTGCACCCAGCCCTCGGCCCAGGCGCGGTCGATGATGGCGTGCTCAATGGACTTGATGCCCACCGGGTCAGCGTTGACGTTCAGCACGCAGGCAGCCTCGCAGGGCGCTGGGCAGATGCGGCCGGTGAATTCCGGAAAGTTGTTGGTCGAATCCAGCACAGCCCACGCGCCCTTCCAGTCCTGCTGGTAGACCAGGTCGTTGAAGTCCGGAATGATGTTGTTGACCGGGCAGCCGCTGTTGCAAAACGGCGTGCCGCAGTCCATGCAGCGCGCACCTTGCAATTTGGCCTGCGCGTCATCGAGACCGATGACGAATTCCTTGTAGTGCTTCAGACGCTCGGGGACGGGCTTGTAGCCCTCTTCGATGCGTTCAAATTCCATGAAGCCGGTAGTTTTTCCCATGACGATGTCCTTGCCTATGAATGCTGTGCTGAGCCGATGGCCGTGCCTTACTTGGCAACCACCGGTTCGCGTTTGGGCGCAGTGACCGCTGATGGAGCAGACCCGTCCAGCATCTTGCGTTCATAAATCTCGGCCAGTGCACGCTTGTATTCGGTGGGGAAGACCTTCACGAACTTGGCGCGTGACGAAGCCCAGTTGTCCAGCAGTTCGCGCGCACGCTTGCTGCCCGTCCAGCGGTTGTGGTCCTCCAGCAGTTTCTTGAGCTGTGCTTCGTCGGTCTGCCCGCCGTGCCAGATGGCCCGCGAGATGCTGGCTACCTGTTCATCAGCAGGGAGCACACGCTCAATCGTCACCATGGACATGTTGCAGCGTGAAGCAAACTGGCCGTCCTCGTCATACACGTAGGCCACGCCGCCGCTCATGCCAGCCGCAAAGTTGCGGCCGGTCTTGCCCAGCACCACCACGGTGCCGCCGGTCATGTATTCGCAGCCATGGTCGCCCGTGCCTTCGACAACTGCTGTGGCCCCCGACAGCCGAACGGCAAAACGCTCGCCAGCCACGCCGCTGAAGAAGGCTTCGCCCGTGGTAGCGCCATACATGACGGTGTTGCCCACGATGGTGTTGCGTACCGCATCGCCGCGAAAGTCGATGCTGGGGCGAACGATGACACGACCACCGGAGAGACCCTTGCCCGTGTAGTCATTGGCATCGCCAATCAGGTACAGCGTGATGCCGCGTGTGAGGAATGCTCCAAAGGACTGGCCGCCCGTGCCTTCCAGCTGGATGCGGATCGTGTCGTCCGGCAGACCTTCGGGGTGCACCCGCGTCACCGCGCCCGACAGCATGGCACCCACCGAGCGGTTCACATTGCGCGCCACCTCGATGAACTGCACGCGCTCGCCTTTTTCAATGGCGGGCTTGCTGCGCTCGATGAGCTTGCGGTCAAGCGTGTTCTCGATGTGATGGTCCTGCACGTCCACGTGAAAGCGCGGCACATCGGCAGGCACATTGGGCTGGGCAAACAGGCGGCTGAAGTCCAGGCCGCGCGCCTTCCAGTGCGAGATGCCAGCGCGCGTGTCGAGCAGATCCGTGCGGCCGATCAGGTCGTCGAACTTGCGAATGCCCAGCTGGGCCATGATCTGGCGCACTTCTTCGGCACCAAAGAAGACGTAGTTCACCACATGCTCAGGCTTGCCAGAGAACTTTTTGCGCAGCTCGGGGTCTTGCGTGGCCACGCCCACCGGGCAGGTGTTGAGGTGGCACTTGCGCATCATGATGCAGCCCTCCACCACCAGCGGGGCTGTGGCAAAGCCGAACTCGTCGGCACCCAGCAACGCGCCGATGGCGACGTCGCGGCCGGTCTTCATCTGGCCGTCCGCCTGCACGCGGATGCGGCCGCGAAGCCGGTTGAGCACCAGGGTCTGCTGGGTCTCGGCCAGGCCGATTTCCCAGGGGCCACCCGCGTGCTTGATGGACGACCAGGGCGAAGCGCCCGTGCCGCCGTCGTGACCGGCGATCACCACATGGTCGCTCTTGCACTTGGCCACGCCCGCAGCGATGGTGCCCACGCCCACTTCGGACACCAGCTTGACGCTGATGCCAGCGTGCGGCGCCACGTTCTTCAGATCGTGGATCAGTTGGGCCAGGTCCTCGATGGAGTAGATGTCGTGGTGCGGCGGAGGCGAGATCAGTCCCACACCCGGCACGCTGTGGCGCAGCTTGCCGATGTAGTTGGACACCTTGCCACCGGGCAGTTGCCCCCCTTCGCCGGGCTTGGCACCCTGGGCCATCTTGATCTGGATCTGGTCGGCGGACGAGAGGTATTCGGCCGTCACACCAAAGCGGCCGGAGGCCACCTGCTTGATGCGGCTGCGCAGCGAGTCACCGTCCAGCAAGGGCAGATCGACCTCGACGTTCTCGGCGCCAATCACGCTCTTGAGGGTGTCGCCCTGCTTGATTGGAATGCCCTTGAGTTCGTTGCGGTAGCGGTGCTCGTCTTCCCCGCCCTCGCCGGTGTTGCTCTTTCCGCCGATGCGGTTCATGGCCACAGCCAGCGTTGCGTGGGCTTCGGTGGAGATGGAGCCCAGCGACATGGCGCCAGTGGCAAAGCGCTTGACGATTTCCTTGGCGGGCTCGACCTCGTCCACGGCAATCGCCTTGGAGGGATCGATCTTGAACTCGAACAGGCCGCGCAGCGTCATGTGGCGCTTGTTCTGGTCGTTGATGATTTGGGCGTATTCCTTGTACGTGTTCCAGTTGTTGGCGCGGGTGCTGTGCTGCAGCTTGGCGATCGCGTCGGGCGTCCACATGTGGTCTTCGCCGCGGGCCCGCCAGGCGTATTCGCCGCCAGCATCGAGCATGGTTTCAAGCACCGGGTCATCACCAAAGGCCGACTTGTGCATGCGGATGGCTTCCTCGGCGATTTCAAACACGCCGATGCCTTCCACGCGGCTGGCCGTGCCAGTGAAGTACTTGCCCACGATTTCAGTGTTCAGGCCGATGGCCTCGAACAACTGGGCGCCGCAGTAGCTCATGTAGGTGCTCACGCCCATTTTGGACATGATCTTGGACAAGCCCTTGCCGATGGCTTTGAC
The DNA here is from genome assembly GCA_046318695.1 of Acidovorax sp. GTDB lineage: Bacteria > Pseudomonadota > Gammaproteobacteria > Burkholderiales > Burkholderiaceae_C > Acidovorax. Next base: position 2,355 of record JBKCTS010000066.1, on the reverse strand, counting down.
GTAGTTGTAGATGGCCTTGTCGGCCGAGAGGTCACCGCCCAGGCCCTTGTACATCTCGGTCAGGGTTTCCATGGCCAGGTAGGGATGCACGGCTTCCGCGCCGTAGCCCGCGAGCACGGCAAAGTGATGGACTTCGCGGGCGGTACCCGTTTCGACCACCAGACCGGCCGTGGTGCGCAGGCCTGCGCCCACCAGGTGCTGGTGGATGGCAGACAGTGCCAGCAGCGCAGGAATGGCCACCTGGGTCGCGCTCACGGCGCGGTCGCTGACGATGAGGATGTTGGCACCCCCTTTGATGGCATCCACAGCCTGCGCGCACAGTGATGCGAGCTTGGCTTCGACCCCTTCATGCCCCCAGCTCAACGGGTAGGTGATGTCGATGGTCGCGCTCTTGAACTTGCCCTGCGTGTACTTTTCAATGTCGCGCAGCTTGGCCATGTCGGCAAAGTCCAGCACGGGCTGGCTCACTTCAAGCCGCATTGGGGGGTTGACCTGGTTGATGTCCAGCAGGTTCGGCTTGGGTCCGATGAAGCTGTTGAGCGACATCACAATGGCTTCGCGGATCGGATCGATCGGCGGGTTTGTCACCTGGGCGAACAACTGCTTGAAGTAGTTGTACAGCGGTTTGTTCTTGCCCGAGAGCACCGCCAGCGGGCTGTCGTTGCCCATGGAGCCAATGCCCTCCTCGCCGTTTTGGGCCATGGGCGCCATCAGGAACTTGATGTCTTCCTGGGTGTAGCCACAGGCCTGCTGGCGGTCCAGCACAGGCAAGTCGGCCTGCTGGGGCCCTGCGGCCTGCGTGCCTGTTTCGATGCTGTCGAGCTTGATGCGCAGGTTCTCAATCCACTGCTTGTAGGGCTTGGTGTTGACGACGTTGGCCTTGAGCTCGTCGTCGTCGATCATGCGGCCCTGCTCCAGGTCGATCAGGAACATCTTGCCGGGCTGAAGGCGCCACTTGCGCACGATTTTGTTCTCGGGAATCGGCAGCACGCCGGATTCAGAGCCCATGATGACCAGGTCGTCATCGGTGATGCAGTAGCGCGAGGGACGCAGGCCATTGCGGTCCAGCGTGGCGCCAATCTGGCGACCATCGGTGAACACGATGGAGGCCGGGCCATCCCAGGGCTCGAGCATGGCTGCATGGTATTCGTAGAACGCGCGACGTCGCTCGTCCATGGTGGTGTGCTGCTCCCATGGCTCTGGAATCATCATCATCACCGCCTGGCTGATGGGGTAGCCCGCCATGGTCAGCAATTCGAGGCAGTTGTCGAAGGTCGCGGTATCGGACTGGTCTGGGAAGCTGATGGGATAGAGCTTTTGCAGGTCTGCCGCCAGCACCGGCGACGCCATGACACCTTCGCGCGCCTTCATCCAGTTGTAGTTGCCCTTGACGGTGTTGATTTCACCGTTGTGCGCCACATAGCGGTAGGGGTGGGCCAGCGGCCACTCGGGGAAGGTGTTGGTCGAAAAGCGCTGGTGCACCAGGCCGATGGCCGAGACGCAGCGTTCATCCGACAGATCTTTGTAGTACACGCCCACCTGGTCGGCCAGCAGCAGGCCCTTATAGACCACGGTGCGGCTGGACATGCTTGGTACGTAGTATTCCTTGCTGTGCTTGAGCTTCAGTGCCTGGATGTTGGCGCTGGCTGTTTTTCGGATCACATAGAGCTTGCGCTCCAGGGCGTCCTGCACGATCACGTCGTTGCCACGGCCAATGAACACCTGCCGCAGGATGGGCTCTTTGCTGCGCACGGTGGGCGACATGGGCATATCCACGTTCACCGGCACATCACGCCAGCCGAGCAGCACCTGGCCTTCGGCCCTGATCGCGCGCTCCATTTCCTGCTCGCAAGCCAGACGGGAGGCGTGCTCCTTGGGCAGGAAGATCATGCCCACGCCGTATTCACCGGCCGCAGGCAGGGTCACGCCCTGCTTGGCCATTTCTTCGCGGTAAAGGGCGTCCGGAATCTGGATGAGGATACCGGCGCCGTCACCCATCAGCGGGTCGGCACCCACCGCGCCACGGTGGTCGATGTTCTCCAGAATCTTCAGGGCCTGCGTCACGATGTCGTGGCGCTTGATGCCCTTGATGTGGGCCACAAAACCGAGGCCGCAGGCGTCGTGTTCGTGACCCGATGAATACAAACCGTGTTGTTGCAGATGCTGGATCTCGGCAGCCGTGGTCATGGCGCACTCCTGTATTTTTCGCAGAGAGCGAAAGATTAGTGCATTGCAACAAACTTTGGCAAGCAAATTAATTAGGGTCAGATTTCAAATAATAGATCAGGCAATCACGCCGCAAAATATTAGGGGACACTTCAAGTTTTATAGCATAAAACCCAATATAGACGTGCG
>JBKCTS010000065.1:0-2782 GCA_046318695.1 Acidovorax sp. | reverse complement strand
CCGCCGCACAGGGTGAGCACCTTGATGGAGTCTTCGGCGCGGGCCAGGCGGCGGATGTCCTGCGTGACCTGATCGGCCAGCTCGCGCGTGGGGCACAGCACCAGGGCTTGCACCGCAAAGCGGCGGGGGTTGAGGTTGGCCAGCAGGGCCAGGGCAAAGGCGGCGGTCTTGCCGCTACCCGTGCTGGCCTGGGCAATCAGGTCCTTGCCCAGCAACGCAGGCGGCAGGCTCGCTGCCTGGATGGGGGTCATGGTCAAGTAGCCCAGTTGCTGCAGGTTGGCCAGCATGGCGGGGCTGAGGGCCAGCGTGCTGAAGGCGGCGCTGGCTGGGTGTTCGCTGAAGGTCATCGGGGGATTATCCGGCCCCCACCTGCTCACCCCCCGTGCCGACGCGCGCGGCGCTTGTGGACAATAGCACCATGCCTCTCATTCCCCAATTCATCGCCCCCACCCGCCACACCGATCCGGCCGAAGCGCTGGCCCAGGTGCAGCGCATCTACCAACAACAGATTGACCACCTGCGCGATGCCATGCAGCGCTTTGTGGCCGGTGAGACACCCCAGAGCGGGGTGCGCGCCTTCTATCCGTTTGTGCGCGTACACACCACCACCGTGTCGCGGGCCGACAGCAAATTGGCCTATGGTTTTGTGGAAGGCCCCGGCCGCTACGAGACCACGCTGACGCGCCCGGACCTGTTTGCGCGCTACTACACCGAACAGTTTCGCCTGCTGCGCGCCAGCCACAACGTGGAGTTGGAGGTGGGCACCAGCGCGCACCCCATTCCCATCCACTTCTCGTTTGCCGAACACGACCACATTGAGGGCACGCTGAGCCCCGAGCGCCGCATGCTCATGCGCGACGTGTTCGACCTTCCGGATCTGGCTGCGATGGACGACGGCATTGCCAACGGCACCTGGGAGGCCCGCCCTGGCGAGGCCCAGCCACTGTCGCTGTTTACCGCGCCGCGCGTGGACTATTCGCTGCACCGCCTGCGCCACTACACCGGCACCGCGCCCGAGTGGTTCCAGAGCTTTGTGCTGTTTACCAACTACCAGTTCTACATCGACGAATTCGTGCGACTGGGCCATGCCGAGATGGCGAACAAGGACAGCGAGTACATCGCCTTCATCGAGCCGGGCAACGTGGTCACGCGCCGCGTGGGGCTCAGTGCCGAGGAGGGTGACGAGCTGGGCGCTGCCCCGCCCCGCTTGCCGCAGATGCCTGCCTACCACCTGGTGCACAAGAACGCCAGCGGCATCACCATGGTGAACATCGGCGTGGGCCCCTCCAACGCCAAGACCATCACCGACCACGTCGCCGTGCTGCGACCGCACGCCTGGATGATGCTGGGCCACTGTGCAGGGCTGCGCAACAGCCAGCAGCTGGGCGACTACGTGCTGGCCCACGCCTATGTGCGGGAGGACCATGTGCTCGATGAAGACCTGCCGTTGTGGGTGCCCATCCCGGCGCTGGCCGAAATCCAGCTGGCCTTGCAACAAGCCGTGGCCGATGTAACCCAGGTGCCCGAGGCCGACCTCAAGCGCTTCATGCGTACGGGCACCGTGGCCAGCACCGACAACCGCAACTGGGAGCTGCTGCCCGACAACACGCCCCAGCGCCGCTTCAGCCAGAGCCGCGCCGTGGCGCTGGACATGGAAAGCGCCACCATTGCGGCCAATGGTTTTCGCTTCCGCGTGCCCTACGGCACCCTGCTGTGCGTGAGCGACAAGCCCCTGCATGGCGAAATCAAGCTGCCCGGCATGGCCAACCACTTCTACCGCGAACGGGTGGACCAGCACCTTCGCATTGGCATGCGGGCCGTTGAGATCCTGCGCAAGGGCGGGGTCGAGCGCCTGCACAGCCGCAAGCTGCGCAGCTTTGCCGAGGTGGCCTTCCAGTAGGTTCCGCTGATCGCGCGCAGCCCGGCGGCAGCAAGCCCTGCCGGCACGGCACAGACCACCGACGCATCGCACACAATGGCCGCATGACTGCACTGTTTGAAGCACTGAACCTGGGCAAGCGCTATGGCGACGCCCGCGTGGTGGACGATGTGTCGTTTGCCATCGCCCCCGGCGAATGCCTGGGCGTGATTGGCCCCAATGGCGCGGGCAAAACCACCACCATCCGCATGTGCCTGGGCCTGACCACGCCCGATGAGGGCACGGTGCAGTTTTGCCCCGACCCCGGCCAGCCACCCCTGCACATGCCGCGCGACGCGCTGGCCATCAAGGCGCAGTTGGGCGTGGTCACGCAGTTCGACACGCTGGACCCGGATTTCACCTGCGCCGAAAACCTGCGCGTGTTTGGCCGCTATTTCGGTCTCAAGCGCGCCGTGATGGATGAGCGGGTGCCGCAGTTGCTGGAGTTTGCCGCGCTGGCCAACAAGGCACAGGCCAAGCCGGGTGAGCTTTCGGGCGGCATGAAGCGGCGCCTGTCGCTGGCCCGCGCACTGGTCAACAACCCGCGCCTGCTGCTGCTCGATGAGCCCACCACCGGCCTGGACCCACAGGCCCGTCACCTGATGTGGGAACGCCTGCAGCAGTTGTTGCAGCAGGGCAAATCCATTTTGCTGACCACGCACTTCATGGACGAGGCCGAGCGGCTGTGCTCGCGCATGCTGGTGCTCGATCAGGGCAGAAAAATCGCCGAAGGCAGGCCTCGCGATCTGATCACAGAGCACCTGGAGCCGGACGTGGTGGAAGTGTTTGGCGTGGGTGCCGTCGCGCTGGCACAAGAGCCCGTGCTGCGCGAAATCGCAGCACGGATCGAGGTGAGCGGCGAGC
>JBKCTS010000064.1:0-1362 GCA_046318695.1 Acidovorax sp. | reverse complement strand
CAGCAACGCCGGACGGCCCCGCGTGCCGCTGCGCATCATGATTGCGTTGCTGTACCTCAAACACGCCTTCAACGAATCCGATGAGGGCGTCGTCCAGCGCTGGGGCGAGACACCGACTTGGCAGTTCTTCTCAGGGCAGGCGTACTTTGAACACCGCCACCCCTGTGACGCCACCACCTTGGTCAAATTCCGCCAGTTGCTGGGCGAAGAAGGCGTGGAAGAACTGCTGGCGCAGACCATCAACGTGGCCGTCAAGCTCAAGCTGATCAAGGCGCAGGAACTCACCCGCGTGATCGTGGACAGCACAGTGCAGCACAAGGCGATTGCCCACCCCACCGACAGCCGCCTGCTCCAAGTGGCCCGGGACAAACTGGTCCAGGCGGCCAAAGATGCTGGAATCGACCTGAAGCAGACCTTTGCCAAGGAAAGCAAGGCGCTTGGCCACAAGGCCGGGCGCTATGCCCACGCCCGCCAGTTCAAGCGCATGCGGCGGGCCATCAAACGCCAGCGCACCATTGTCGGTCGGCTGCAGCGTGAGATCGATCGCAAAGCGAGTGCGAAGGGCTTGGCCATCGCAGCCGCTGTGCGCGAGGCACTGGGCGAGACCTTGCACAAAGCCCATCGCATCTGGGCCCAAAGCGGCCAGAGCAAGACGGTCGATGGCCAGCGCAAGCTCTACGCCTGGCATGCGAGCGAGGTGGACTGCATCAGCAAGGGCAAGGCCAAACAGCCCTACGAGTTCGGGGTGAAGGTGGGCATTGCCAGCACGCTCAACGGCAACCTGATCGTGGGCGCAAGGGCCTTTCACGGCAACCCGTATGACGGCCATACCTTGAACGAGCAACTGGAGCAAGCGAGCATCCTGATGCAAGACAGCCATGCAAAGCCCGCGACGGCGTTCGTCGATCTGGGCTACCGGGGTGTGGATGGTGACAACCCGGATGTGCACATCGTGCACCGGGGCAAGGCCAGGCGGATCAGCGCGCAGGAGAAAAAGCAACTGAAGAGGCGTCAGGCCATCGAGCCGATCATTGGCCACCTCAAGACCGATCACCGCATGGACCGCTGCCACTTGAAGGGTGAGCAGGGTGACCGGCTGCATGCGGTGCTGTGCGCTGCGGGCTACAACATCCGGTGGTTGCTGCGCATGATCGTCAAGAAGGGGGTCTCCTTCTTGCGGTCGATTTTTTTGTGCCTGCAACAGGCCAGCGTCCTGGGCCTGTCTTGGTTGGTGAAGGCCATGGCGCGGGTCATGCAGGCTCAGAAGACCTGGTCATCGGCCCGCCGCTGTCGAGGTGTGCATCGTCGAGCGGGCGCTTACGCGTCAGTTGCTGCTTGAATTGAATAAATCAGGGGCGACGA
>JBKCTS010000063.1:0-1159 GCA_046318695.1 Acidovorax sp. | reverse complement strand
CAGATCATTGGCTTCCTCAGGCAGGCCGAGGCGGGCATCCCGATCAAGGAGGTCTGCCGAAGCGGCGGGTTCAGCGACGCCACGTTCTACAAGTGGCGAGCCAAATTCGGCGGTATGGAGGCCTCGGAGGCCCAGCGGCTGCGTGAGTTGGAGGCCGAGAACGCCAAGCTCAAGAGGCTGCTGGCCGAGGCCCACCTGGACATGCACGCGCTCAAGAGCGTTCTCGGGGTAAAGCGTTAGCCCCACAGGTCAAGCGTGAGGCGATCCGGCAGATGGTTGATGAACACCATCTGTCTGAGCGCCGTGCGTGCCGTCTTGTGGGGCTATCGCGTGACTGCTATCGCCATCGGCCAGCCCTTGATGCAGGCACCCAGGCCCTGAGCGCCCGGATCGTGGAGCTCGCGCATGAGCGGCGCCGGTTTGGCTACCGCCGAATCCACGATCTGCTGCGGCCCGAGTTCTCGGGCGTCAATCACAAGCGTGTGTATCGGCTGTACCGCGCCGCTAACCTGGCCGTGCGCCGGCGCCGCAAAGGCAAACGCCCGGTCCATGAGCGCGTACCGCTGCAACTGGCCCGCGCGGTCAACGAGGTGTGGAGCATGGATTTCGTCTCAGATAGCCTGGCCAATGGCAGACGCCTGAAGTACCTGACGGTGGCCGATGACTTCAGCCACGAGTGCGTGGACATTGCCGTGGACTTCGGCATCTCGGGGCAGTACGTCACCCGGGTGCTGGAGCAGGCTGCGCGCTTTCGGGGCTACCCGCTGGCCGTACGTACCGACAACGGCCCGGAGTTCACCAGCCGCGTCTTCATGGCCTGGGCACAAAAGCATGGCATCCGCCACCTCTTGATTCAACCTGGCCGGCCCATGCAAAACGGCTACATCGAGAGCTTCAACGGCAAGTTCCGCGATGAGCATCTCAACGAGCAGTGGTTCGACTGCCTCGACGAGGCTCGCACGTCTGCGGCCATATGGCGGCAGGACTACAACCAGGTCCGGCCTCACAGCAGCCTGGGGCGAATACCCCCGGCTCAGTTCGCCGAGCAGCATCGCCAGCGCGCTGGCGATGCTGCTCAATCCTTTGAGCTCAAAGAGATCGAGTAACCTTCAACCCGGACTTCCTACTTTTGAATGGCAGGGCGGAAGGGGGCAGGTCA
>JBKCTS010000062.1:0-1020 GCA_046318695.1 Acidovorax sp. | reverse complement strand
ATGCGCGGCTCCAGCGACCGCGCATAGGCCACGATATCGGCCTGCATCTGCGCGGCGTTGGCCGTGGGCAGGTCGCGAAACTCGTAGCGAAACTCGGCGTCCCGTGGCACCACGTTGTCGGCGATGCCGCCGTGGAACTGGCCGATGCTGGTGGTCGAAAACGGCACATCAAAGCCCTCAAATCGCGGCTCGTTGTGCTCGAAATCCTCACCCATGTCGCGCAGGCGAGCCACCACGCGCGCCGCCATCTCAATCGCGTTGACCGACTGGGGCGTGAGCGATGAATGCGCCTCCTTGCCGCGCACGCAGCATTTGTAGCGGTACACGCCCTTGTGGGCGATGGCGGGGATCATGCCGGTGGGTTCGCCCACGATGCAGGCCAGGGGTTGGATGTTGGCGTCACGCAGGTCGGCGATCAATTCCTTGACGCCAAAGCAGCCCACTTCTTCGTCGTAGCTGAACGCAAAATGCACGGCAAACGGGGCATCGCTGCTCAGGAACCGCTCGGCCTGCGACACGGCAATGCCGATGAAGGCCTTCATGTCGGCGCTGCCGCGTCCATACAGGCTCGGTCCCTCGGGGCCGTCCTGCACGGTGCCGCTGAGGGGGTCCATGCTCCACGCCTGGCCATCCCAGGGCACCGTGTCGGTGTGGCCCGACAGGATGATTCCGGCCGGTTTGCCCGCGCCCAAGGTCGCAAACAGGTTGGCCTTGGTCTTGTCCTCGTTGTAGGTCAGCCGGCACTTGATGCCCAGCCCGGCCAGGTGGTCGCGGATGAAGTGGATCAGCGCCAGGTTGGACTGGTGGCTGACCGTGTTCATGCGCACCAGGGTCTGCGCAAAGTCGAGGGCTTGGGGCGAGATCATGGTGTGCTGGCCGGTCATGAGCCTGACGGACAAAAGGCGGTTAATAGGGCTAGGGCCTGTTCACACTATTTTTGTCAGTGCGAACGAGCCGAAAACCGCGCCAGTGTAGGCGCGTGACGACGCCAAGGCCGGGGCCCTGGCTAGGAGCGCAACA
>JBKCTS010000061.1:0-1419 GCA_046318695.1 Acidovorax sp. | reverse complement strand
TGCAAACCCATGGCCAGCGTCGTTCGCAAAGCGGGGCCTTATCAAGTCATTGCGGCCGGTTTTTGAGTTCTTCCAAAAACGCCACCACCGAGCGTTCGAGTTGCGAAAATCCGGGCTCCTCGACGGGAAAGTGACCGCACTGGTCGAGAACCACCAGAGTTTTCTCGCACTGCAGCCGGTCGAAAAAAATCCTACTGGACTCCATGGGCGTCCAACGGTCTGCGCCCGGGTGGGCCAGCAAGACTGGAAAGCGAAGAAATTTTCCGGGCTCCACGGTCGGGCGAAGCTCAAAGATCGATCGCATAAACCGCAAGGGCAAGCTCACCCCAGCGCCCAGTGGATCAGCAGCCACCAGACGCGAAAGCGCGGCTTGGTTGGACATGGCATTCATTTTGGTAAACCACCGAATGGGCAAGCGAAGGCCTCCCATGCAGCGCGCGAACATCGGCAACAGCGGCAAACCGACCCGCAGCACGATCGAGTTTCTCGCAAACTGCTGCCGTGTGATGGAATCGCGGGGGTCGGCAAGGGTGGTGGCCACGAGCCCGGCCACGGTGCCCTCCGGCATCGAAACCGCGCAGACATAGGCAAGAAAGCCCCCCAGGCTTGCCCCTACAAAAACGATGCGACGCCCGCTGTTTCGGTACTCGGACGCAGCGAGTTCGCTCAACACCTCGACCCAGAACCTGCAATCGATAAAACCGGTCTCGGTGCTGCTCAGGCCATACCCAGGCAAATCCGGCGCAACCACCTCGTACCCCGCCCGGTGGGCTAGACGGGCATAGGGCGCCAGAAGACGACCGTAGCCGCCCGCGCCGTGCACCAGCACAATGACGAAGGGCGATTCGCTGTTCGCGTAGCGATCGACATGCACTTGGGCGCCCCTGAAAGAAAAATACTCTTCCACAGGCGCGTTGGCCTCATCCACGCACGCGCCGCCCGAAAAAAACGGCGCGTACTTTCGCCAATAATTTTCCTGGTCATAACTCCGATGGCTGTGCTTGTTCATGGCCTGCCGCATGCCCGATGGCGTACGCTCACGTTCCTTGTCCACCCACGACTTCTACCAAGCCTATGCCCGACGACGCCCATGCCAACGCCCCCCTGTTTGCCGCCTGCGATCAGGCGCTGTCGCGCCAATGGAGCGCCTGGCAGCCCACGGTGGGCAAACCCTTTTCATTGGAGCATATCGACCCGGCCGCCAAGCCCTGGTCGGTTGACAGCAAGGCCGAGGACAAGGCCGCTGTGGAGGCGCTGGCCGAGGAGCTGGACGCGCTGCAAAACCTGTTCTATGCCGACCGCCGCTACAAGCTGCTGGTGGTGCTGCAGGGCACGGACACCTCGGGCAAGGACGGCACCATCCGCGGCGTTTTTGGCCGCATGAGCGCCCTTGGCGTGCATGCCGTGGGCTGGAAGGCG
>JBKCTS010000060.1:0-4810 GCA_046318695.1 Acidovorax sp. | reverse complement strand
GCCTTGAGGCCCGCAGCTTCCGCCAAGCCTTGACGGTCCTGCACCTTTTCTTTCCGAGAAGCAGCAATGAGCACGTCAACGTCCCCAGGAGAACTGTTGCTCGGTCCCATGACGCAAAAATCGAGGCTCACCTCGTCCAGCGAAAAAGGAATGTACTGGTTCGCCTCAGACTCGACTTGCACTTCAAGCTCGCGCTCGCTCATTCCGCCCGGCAAGGTGATCTTCTTGGTGATCACCGCCGACGGGGGGAGCGCCATGGCAACGTTTTTAGTCCGGGTGCCGCTCTTTTTGACAAGACGGCGCAAGGCGTCGGCTACCTCGTCGAACTTTTCAATATTGCCGTCGGTGATCCACCCTCGCTCAAGTGGCTCGATCGCACAGCGCTCTAGCACCAGCGCACCAGCCTTGTCGCGGCCCAGTTCCACCAGCTTGACACTGGACGAACTGATGTCGATCCCGAGGAGCGGAGCGGACTGGCGACTGAATAAAGACCCCATTGAGATCAAGATTGGTCCCCTGTAACTTGCCAAAATGAGGCAACTGAACTTAACACTTCACATGAATGCTATCAGTAAGATAGTTCACCAGCAAAGGTTTTTGCCCTCTTGGGCGTGCCCGACCGTTGTCAAAAGCAGACGGAATTCCGAAGCGGTGATCTTGCTGAGCGTGCGCCGTTACGCCGCATTTCTAGCCGACAACCAGAGTCACGTCGGCGGTTTTTATAATAAGCACCCATTTCAAACGAAGCCCCATGCCCGCACCCCCCCCCAAGCACGCGTCGAGCGCGGGCACGTCGGCAGCGTCAGCTCCTGCCCGCCGAGTTCACTGGCTGATTCGTGCTCTTTTCTGGGTCGCAGGGCTTGCGGCGGCATCGGTAGCAGCACTTGCCTTGGGCGTTGGCTTGGCCCTCACGGTGGCCTACCCGAATCTTCCTGACGTTTCAGAACTGGCGGACTACCGTCCCAAATTGCCCTTGCGGGTGTATTCGTCCGAAGGCGCGTTGCTGGGCGAGTTCGGTGAGGAGCGGCGCAACCTCACTCCCATTGAAGAGATCCCCAAGGTGATGACCGATGCTGTCCTGGCGATTGAGGATGCACGCTTTTTTGAACATGGGGGCGTCGACTACAAGGGAATGATCCGGGCGGCACTGGCCAACCTGGGCCGCGTGAAGAGCCAGGGAGCCTCCACGATCACCATGCAGGTTGCTCGAAACGTCTACCTATCATCGGAAAAAACTTTCACCCGTAAAATTTACGAAATCTTACTGACGTTCAAACTCGAGCATCTGCTGACAAAAAACCAGATCCTCGAGATCTATATGAACCAGATTTTTCTGGGGAACCGCGCGTACGGTTTTGCCGCAGCGTCGGAGGCTTACTTCGGCAAGCCTCTGAAATCCATATCGGTCGCTGAGGCGGCCATGCTCGCAGGCTTGCCCAAGGCGCCGTCTGCCTATAACCCCATTAGCAATCCCAAGCGCGCGCGGTCCAGACAGCTCTACATCATCGAAAGGATGGAGGAAAACGGTTTCATTTCCGCGCAGCAGGCCGCCGAGGCAAAGAAAGAAGAGCTGAAGATTCGCACGGGCCCTGACGCCACCCGTGTGCACGCCGAATACGTTGCCGAAATGGCTCGCCAGCTGATTTTTAGCCAGTACGGCAACGACGCGTACACACGCGGCTTGAATGTGTACACGACCTTGAACGCGGCGGAGCAGGAGGCTGCCTACTCTGCTTTAAGGCGCGGGATCATGGATTACGAGCGACGCCAGCAGTATCGGGGGCCCGAGAAATTTGTGGTGCTGCCTACTGCGAAGCAGGAGGTCGAGGATGCGGTCGATGATGCGCTGGCCAATCATCCCGACAATGGGGATGTACTGTCTGCCGTAGTGCTGGAAGCAAGCTCGAAAAAGATCGTGGCCGCGCGGGCGAACGGCGACGTCCTGGAAATCGTGGGCGAAGGCTTGAAGCCGGCTCAGTCGGGGCTCAGCGACAAGGCAGCTCCAAACATCAAGATCCGTCGCGGTGCCGTCATCCGTGCGGTCAAAACCGCAAAGGGCGCCTGGGAAATTACACAGTTACCCGAGGTGGAAGGTGCCTTCGTGGCGATTGATCCCCGCACCGGGGCCATACGCGCTCTTGTGGGAGGCTTCGACTTCGACAAGAACAAGTTCAACCATGCGGTACAGGCTTGGCGGCAACCAGGTTCCAGTTTCAAGCCCTTCATTTATTCGGCAGCGCTCGAAAAAGGCTTCACGCCGGCCACCATCGTCAACGATGCGCCACTGTTCTTCGATGCTGGCGTCACCGGCGGTCAACCTTGGGAGCCCAAGAACTACGATGGCAAGTACGACGGCCCGATGAGCCTGCGTACGGGACTGGCTAAGTCCAAGAACATGATTTCAATCCGCGTGCTGCAAGCAGTGGGAGCCAAAACAGCACAGGACTGGGTGACGCGGTTCGGCTTTGAAGCCGACAAACATCCGGCTTACCTCACCATGGCCCTGGGCGCCGGTTCCGTAACCCCACTGCAGATGGCGACGGCCTATTCGGTCTTCGCCAATGGCGGATATCGGGTCAATCCATGGCTCATTGCCAAGGTCACCGATCACAAGGGGAAGGTACTTACGCAAACCGCTGTGCCCTCGCCGGCGGATCTCCCTCGCGCGATCGAGGCGCGCAACGCCTTCGTCATGAACAGTCTCTTGCAGGAGATCACTCGCTCGGGCACCGCAGCGCGCGCCCAGGCAACCTTGAAGCGCCCCGACCTCTACGGCAAGACAGGAACGACCAACGATTCGGTGGATGCATGGTTTGCCGGATACCAGCCAACCATTGCCGCGGTGACCTGGATCGGTTACGACACACCGCGAAACCTAGGTAGTCGGGAGACTGGTGGCGGCCTCAGCCTGCCCGTGTGGATCAGCTTCATGGAAAAAGCGCTCAAGGGCATACCGGTTATGGAGCCTGATGCGCCACCGGGCGTGGTGAACTCCGGTGGGGAGTGGTTCTACGAGGAGAATGTACGCAATCCGGGTATCGCTGGCGCGAGCTTGGAGGACCGCTCAGCAGCGGCCTCGAGTGCAGCGCCGGTCGCTCCGCCGCCCCAGGAAGAACGCAACCGCATCCTGGATCTGTTTCGCAACTGAGGCGAATCCGGCGGCCCTTCGCGCATCAAGCTGGTGCACCTGAAGCGAACACAAGCGCCAACCCCGATTGCGCGCTTGCGCTGCGACTGAGGCAGTCAAAAAACTCGCCTGCGGCTTTGGTGTCTTGCCAGGATCTGCCGTCAAACCGATAGTGGTAGCCCCCGGAGCGAGCTGCCATCCACACCTCCTTCAATGGCTTTTGCAAGTTGACGATGATCTGGCTGCCATCGGAAAAAGTCAGCGTCACCATCCCCCCACTGCGCTGGCTATCGATGTCAGCGTCTGAGGTGTCGTTGATCCGGTCACAGCTGTCCTCGATCGCCCGAAGCAGGGCTTCCGCATGGTTGATGAACTCAAGGTCGGTCATACAATTGTTTGATGTTGAAGTCTTTTGAAATTCTAGTGAGGGCCATTGCCCTCATGGTGCCCCTGGCCGCTTTGTATGGCTGCGGTCAGCGCGGGCCACTTTATCTTCCCTCTCCCACGCAAGCCCCTCAACGGGCATCGCTTCCCCAGACGCTGGTGTCACCTGTTACCGACGTAGTCGCCCCTGGTAACGATGACCCCAAGCCCCGCCCTGCAGCGCCCCAGTGACCCTAAAAACGGCAGTTGGATGCATTTGCCAGCGCTGCTGTTGGGGTGCCAGGCACGGCGCGAGGACGCGGCAGGCTCGTGCCTGCAAGGAGGAGCAACACTGCATGGCGCTCCAAAAGCGGCGCTGGCAAGTGCATAGCGCTGTCGCCCCAAAGGTGAGGCTGCAAAAACCAACCCAAGGCTCGAGTCCATGCGGTGTGCGCCAAGATTACAAGCGGTCAACTGCCGTTTTAGGGTGACTGCCTGCAACGGTATTCGCATCGAAGGCAACGACGGTGAGCTCCCTGATGGAAAAGGGCAACCAGCACTGACTGGCCAAGCGCAAAACGGCCCTGATCCTGGACATCGTGCAGTGCAAGACCATGATCGCGCGGGCCAGCGGTTGACTACCCCATTCGTTTCTGACCCGTTGTAACCGGCTGAATAATGGCCGAGCGAGCAGATTTTTGCCGCTTGCCAGCCCACTGCAAGATGCGCGAGGCCAGCAAGGTGGCCAGCAGGGCGCCGTACAACGCGACCTCGGCAAAATCATTCTTGCCAGCCCGCATCCACAGAAAATGCAAAATGGCCAGGCATGCGACGGCATAGACCGAGGTATGGAGCCGTCGCCAGCGCACAGCGCCCAGGGCTTTGATGGCGCGGTTGAATGATGTCGCGGCCATCAGCAACAAAAGCACCATGGCCACAAAGCCCACAAGAATGAACGGCCGCTTCACGATGTCTGCCACGATGTCGCCCACATCGAACGCCATGTCGAACCAGCTGTAGCTCAGCAAGTGCAATGCCGCGTAGAAAAACACAAACAACCCCAGCATGCGCCGAAAGCGCGCGAGCTCCGGCGTGCGGGTGACGACCCTCACGGGTGTGACCGCCAACACAAGGCAGAGCGCCCTGAGGGTCCAGTCGCCCGTGGCTCGAACCAGAGCCTCCGCCGGGTTGGCACCCAGCTGATCCGCGAAAGCGGCGTACAGCAGCCAGAAAAAAGGGACCAGGCAGACGGCGAAAACCAAAGGCTTGGCAGCGGGCGATAACAAAAATCTACGCATCTACTGGCGCGGCTGGCAAAGT
>JBKCTS010000059.1:0-3610 GCA_046318695.1 Acidovorax sp. | reverse complement strand
CAACGCGGGCGACGACCTGCAGGCCATCAAAAAAGGCGTGATGGAAGTCGCCGACCTGGTGGTCATCAACAAGGCCGACATTGACAAGGCCGCCGCCACGCGGGCCGAGGCGCAGATCACCTCGAGCCTGCGCCTTTTAAGCCAGCACGGCAACCCCGAAACCGCGCACCACGACGACACCCTGTGGCACCCCAAGGTCGTGCAGATCAGCGCGTTGCTGGGGCAGGGCGTGGACGCGTTCTGGGCGGCGGTCACCGAGTTTCGCCAACTGCAGACCGCCCATGGCCGCACCACCACGCGGCGCGAAAAGCAGGCGCTGGCGTGGATGTGGGAGCGCATCGACGCGGGTCTGAAGCTCGCATTTCGCCAGCACCCGCAGGTGCGTGAGCTGCTGCCGCAAATGCAAACCGATGTGGTCGCAGGCCGCATTGCGGCATCGACTGCAGCACGAAATCTGCTGCTCGCGCACGCCCATCAAGCGCAAGCAGCTATCAAATAAATAGTAAACAAACCCATTCACCAAAGGACGACCATGCAAGACATCCTGGAGCAACTGGAGAAAAAGCGCGCGCTGGCACGCCTGGGCGGCGGGCAAAAGCGCATCGACGCGCAGCATGCCAAGGGCAAGCTCACGGCGCGCGAACGCATCGAACTCTTGCTGGACGACGGCACCTTTGAGGAATGGGACATGTTCGTCGAGCACCGCTGCACCGACTTTGGCATGGAGGCCAACAAGGTCCCCGGCGACGGCGTGGTCACCGGCTACGGCATGATCAATGGCCGACTGGTGTTCGTGTTCAGCCAGGATTTCACGGTGTTTGGCGGCGCATTGAGCGAAACGCACGCCGAAAAAATCTGCAAGGTGATGGACCAGGCCATGAAAGTGGGCGCGCCTGTCATCGGCCTCAACGACTCGGGCGGCGCGCGCATCCAGGAAGGCGTGGCCAGCCTGGGCGGCTATGCCGACGTGTTCCAGAAAAACGTGCTGGCCAGCGGCGTGATTCCACAGATCAGCATGATCATGGGCCCCAGCGCCGGTGGTGCCGTGTACTCGCCCGCCATGACGGACTTCATCTTCATGGTCAAGGATTCGAGCTACATGTTCGTGACCGGCCCCGAGGTGGTCAAGACCGTGACGCACGAGGAAGTCACGGCCGAAGAGCTGGGTGGTGCCGTGACCCACACCACCAAAAGCGGTGTGGCCGACATGGCGTTTGAAAACGACGTGGAGGCGCTGATGATGCTGCGCCGCCTGTACAACTACCTGCCGCTCAACAACCGCGAAAAAGCCCCGGTGCGCAAGAGCAACGATCCGGCCGACCGCATGGACCTGAGCCTGGACACCCTGGTGCCCGACAACCCCAACAAGCCCTACGACATGAAGGAGCTCATCGCCAAAACGGTGGACGATGGGGACTTCTTTGAGCTGCAGCCCGAATACGCCAAGAACATCCTCATTGGCTTTGCCCGCATGGAAGGCCAGACCGTGGGCATCGTGGCCAACCAGCCGCTGGTGCTGGCGGGCTGCCTGGACATCAAGAGCTCCATCAAGGCCGCGCGCTTTGTGCGCTTTTGCGATGCGTTCAACATCCCGGTGGTCACGTTTGTCGATGTGCCCGGCTTCATGCCCGGCACCAGCCAGGAGTACGGCGGCATCATCAAGCACGGTGCCAAGCTGCTGTATGCGTATGCCGAATGCACCGTGCCCAAGATCACCGTCATCACCCGCAAGGCCTACGGCGGCGCGTACGACGTGATGAGCAGCAAACACCTGCGCGGCGACGTGAACCTGGCCTGGCCCAACGCCGAAATCGCGGTGATGGGCGCCAAGGGCGCGGTGGAAATCATCTTCCGCGAAGACAAGAACGACCCGGTGAAGCTGGCTGCCCGCGAGGCGGAATACAAAGAGCGCTTTGCCAACCCGTTTGTGGCAGGGGCACGGGGCTTCATCGACGACGTGATCCTGCCGCACGAGACACGCAAGCGCATCTGTCGCAGTCTGGTGATGCTGAGGGACAAGAAGCTGGAGAACCCATGGCGCAAGCACGGAAACATCCCCCTTTGAGCGGCGCTGCCACAGCCCGTGGGGCGTCGTTGCCAGACCTTGTCGTAGCGCTGCTACTGCCTGCGGTCAGGCGCCTAGCCCCAACCGCTTCGCTGGGCTGTGCCAGCACCTAACCCAATACGTTTCGGGTAAGAGCCTTTTGAAAGAGACACACCATGTTCACCAAAATCCTGATTGCGAACCGTGGCGAAATAGCGTGTAGGGTCATCGCCACTGCCAGGAAAATGGGCATCGCCACCGTCGCCGTCTATTCCGACGCCGACAAGGAAGCCCGTCACGTCAAACTGGCCGACGAGGCCGTGCACATTGGCGCTGCGCCTTCGCGTGAGTCATACCTGCAGGCCGAGAAAATAATTGCCGCCTGCAAGCAAACCGGCGCGCAGGCCGTGCACCCCGGCTACGGCTTCCTCTCTGAAAACGAAGCCTTTGCCAAGCGCTGCGAAGACGAAGGCATTGCCTTCATCGGCCCCAAGGCGCATTCGATTGCGGCCATGGGCGACAAGATTGCTTCGAAGAAACTGGCCAACGAAGCCAATGTGAACACCATTCCGGGCTACAACGACGCTATTCAAGGCCCCGAGCAGGCGGTAGAGATTGCCAAGGGCATCGGCTATCCGGTGATGATCAAGGCCTCTGCCGGTGGCGGCGGCAAGGGCTTGCGTGTGGCTTTCAACGACAAGGAAGCGTTTGAAGGCTTTGCCAGTTGCCAGAACGAAGCCCGCAACAGCTTTGGCGACGACCGCATCTTCATCGAGAAGTTTGTGCAGGAGCCGCGCCATATCGAGATTCAGGTGCTGGGCGACAGCCATGGCAACGTGATCTATCTGAACGAGCGCGAATGCTCCATCCAGCGCCGCCACCAGAAGGTGATTGAAGAGGCACCGTCGCCCTTCATCAGCGACGCCACCCGCAAGGCCATGGGCGAGCAGGCGGTCCAACTGGCCAAGGCCGTGAAGTACCAGAGCGCGGGCACGGTGGAGTTTGTGGTCGGCAAGGACCAGGACTTTTACTTTCTGGAGATGAACACCCGCCTGCAGGTGGAGCACCCGGTGACCGAGTGCATCACCGGGCTGGACCTGGTGGAGCAACTGATCCGCGTGGCCGCCGGCGAACAGCTGGCCTTTACCCAGGCCGACGTCAAGCGCGACGGCTGGGCCATGGAGTGCCGCATCAACGCCGAAGACCCTTTCCGCAACTTCTTGCCCTCCACCGGCCGTTTGGTGCGCTTCCAACCACCCAAACAGACCATGTTCCAAGGCAATACGGCCGATTTGCAAGGCGTGCGTGTGGACACCGGCGTGCAAGACGGCGGCGAGATCCCGATGTTCTACGACTCGATGATCGCCAAACTCATCGTGCACGGCAAAGACCGCAATGAAGCAATCGCCAAGATGCGCGAAGCCTTGAATGGCTTTGTGATCCGGGGCATCAGCTCCAACATCCCGTTCCAGGCGGCTTTGTTGGCCCACCCCAAATTCGTCAGTGGCCAGTTCAACACCGGCTTCATCGCCGAGCACTACGCACAAGGCTTCCGCGCCGAAGACG
>JBKCTS010000058.1:0-2166 GCA_046318695.1 Acidovorax sp. | reverse complement strand
CAGCGCCGCCAGCGACAGGCGCACGCCATCATCGTCGTCCACGATGCAGACCTGGGCGGGGGTGGAGTCAAGACAAGGGCTGTGCGTCATGTTTCAGGGGCCTCGGGCAGGCGGATCATGAACACCGCTCCACCGCCCTCGCGGTTGGATGCCAGCAGTTCTCCACCCATGCTTTCGACAATGGAGCGACAGATATTGAGGCCCAGGCCCAGGCCTTCGGCGCGGGTGGTGAAAAAGGGCTCGAACAGCCGCGTCGCGATTTCCGGTGACAGGCCCGGACCGCGGTCCAGAACTTCAAGCAGCGCATGGCTGGCATCGGTTCGGGTGCGCAGCAGCAGCTCGAGCGGCGGCTTTGCTGGGGCGGCCGCGCTGTCTGTGGCAAGCGCCGGGCTGCCATCGGCTGCGTCGCCGCCCTGCATGGCCTGCAAGGCGTTGAGTCCCAGGGTGAGCACCACCTGCTCAAGCAACACGCGGTCTGCGTTGACGCGCAGCGGCCCCGTGGCCAGGTCCAGTTGCACGGCAATCCCATGCCTGCGCGCCTCGGCCCGCAGCAGCAACGCCAGAGACTGGTCCACCACGGCGTTGAGATCGCAGGGCTCCCGGGTCTGGGGCTGCTGACGAACCCAGCGGCGGATGCGGCCCACGATGTCGGCTGCGCGCAGGGCTTGGGCGGACAGGGCCCCCAGGCTGTCGGCCAGCAGGTCCGTGCGGCCCTGAGCCGCCAGTGCGCGGGCCGCCGCCGCGTAGTTCACCAGGGCGGCCAGCGGTTGATTGAGTTCATGCGCCAGCGTGGAAGCCATCTCGCCGACCGTGATCACACGCTGCACGCGCTGCAGTTGCGCTTCGCGCTGCTGTTGCTGTTCTTCTGCGCGCTTTTGCGCCGTGATGTCCACCACCGAGCTCATCCAGCCGACATGGCGGTTGTCACCGTCGATGAGACGGGCCGTGTAGACCATGGCGTACACGTCGTGCCCGTCACGGTGCCTCAGGCGCGATTCAAACCCTTGCGGCGTGGATTGTCCGGCCAGCGCCATGTCGTTCTCCTGCCAGTGGCGGTGCAGGTCGTCGGGGTGCCAGTAGGGGTAGGGGGGCAGTTGGCCGACCAACTGATCGGCCCGGTAGCCCACCATGTCGCACATGGCGGCGTTCACATACACGATGCGGCCCTCCAGATCGCGCGCACGCATGCCCACCAGCAATGCGTCTTCCATCGACTGCCGAAACGCCTGTGCCTGTTGCAGCGCCTGGGTGCGTTCCTGTACGCGCTGCTCCAGCACGATGCGGGCGCGCCGGTTTTCCTGCAGGTGGCGCTCGCGCAGGCGCCAGTAGAGGGCGGCCAGCAACATCAGCCCCGATACCAGGCTGGCCAGGGCCCAGGCCTGTCGGCGCGCCAGCGCAACGGGCTTGCTGTCTGCCGTGAGCGTGAGGGTCCAGCCAAGGTCTGGTAGCGCCTCGTTCAGCGCCAGGTAGCGGCTGCCGCCCGCTGCGGGTGCGAGTTCCATGCCCGGCTCGTCCCCTCGGGGGCGCAGGGTCCAGGGAACGGCGACCGGGGTCCACTGGCTGCCGTACTGTTCTTCGTCACGCACGCGCTGCACGTCGGCCGCAGACAGCGGCCGCGTGGTCTTGTACAGCCACTGCGGGACCGACCCCAGAAACACGATGCCCCGTTCGTCGGTCACGAACACCGGGTCGCGCAGCTGCGACCAGGTTGCCACGATGGGCTGCATGTCAACCTTCACGGCCACCACGCCGATGATGCGGTCCCCGTCGCGCACCGGGGCCGACGCAAACAGGCCGGGCTCGCCGGTTGTCTTGCCCACGCCAAAAAAGCGCCCCACCTGTCCGGCCAGTGCATCGCTGAAATACGGACGATTGCCATAGTTCTGGTGGACGAAGCTGCGGGGGGACTGCCAGTTGCTCGACGCCAGCGTGCGTCCGCTGGTGTCCATCACGTACAGCACATCGGAGCCTGCATGCGTGTTGACGGTTTCCAGGTACCGGTTGGCTGCGGTGCGGTTCGGTTCCGAGTCAGGGGCCTTGAGCAGCGACGCCACCAGGGGCTGCTGGGCGGCTGTCAGGGGCAAAAAACTGTAGCGCGTGGCCACCCCGCGCAGAGCCAGTGTCTGGACTTCGCCGGACCTGCGCAGGTTGTCCCGCTGGTTGTCG
>JBKCTS010000057.1:0-4423 GCA_046318695.1 Acidovorax sp. | reverse complement strand
TCCTCACGACGCGGCTAGAGATTGCGGAGGTTGTGGACCCGACGGTGCACGCTGGCAGTGATCAGGTTTTCTTTGGCGCCACGGTGACTTATGCCGAAAACGGATGCGTTGATCGGACCGTCACCATCATGGGAATTGATGAGTCAGACAGTGCAGCGTCCCAGGTCAGCTGGATTTCGCCGGTGGCAAGAGCATTGTTGAAAGCCCGAGTCGGCGACGGAGTCGCGCTGCCTACGCCCGGCGGGATTCGGCACCTTGAGGTGCTTGACGTGCGCTACCCATCCCCAACCGGATCGCAATAGTCTGCAACCAGACTTTGGCAAGGCGGCGTCGCTGCAAGGCGCGCGCCAGGATGCGCCGCGCCAGCGTCAGGCCTGGGGAGTCATGCGTACTGCCCTAAGCACGGCAGGCGTGCGGCGGAGGTTCCGCAGCGCCATCTCCAGATGGTTCTGGTCGCGCACGGCGACAATGAACCGCAAGTCCGTGGTATCGAGCGCCACTTCGTCATCCATGTCCACATGGGTGATATCTGCTTCCGCGTTCGCCAGGTCAGCGGCAACACGGGCGAGGACACCCTTACCGTTTTTGACCGTGACTACGATTCTGGTTTCAAACATCCTGGAGGGTTCGTCGGACCAGTCGACTGCGATGAACCGTTCGCTGTCCTTGTATTGCAGGCGTTTCGCCACGCCGCAGTGGGCGTTGTGGACGACCAGGCCTTCGCCACGACCCAGGTAGCCAACGATATGGTCCCCAGGCACGGGGCGGCAGCAGGTCGCGTACTGGACTGATGCATTTTCGCTGCCGTCCAGGGTGACGGCGCCCTGTGACAGGGTTTCGTGCGACGTATACCGTTCCTTGCTCAGCAGCAGGGCATTCGGTCGATGGCCGTGCTCCGTCATCAGCACCATCAGCCGCTTGGCAACAATGCTGGCAATCCGCTTGCCCAGACCGAGATCTGTCATCAGCTCGCTGCGAGTCCGGTTGCCGGTGAATCGAAGCAACTTGTCCCACATCGGTTGCGTTTCTGCGTTGACGCTAGGCAGCTGCTCCAGCCCCTCGGCGCGTATGGCCTGTGTGAGCAGTTTTTCCCCAAGCCCTTCGGACTCCGTCTGTGCAAGCGTTTTGAGGTAGTGCCGAATCTTGGACCGCGCCCGACCGGTGCGGACAAAGCCTAGCCAGGCCGGGTTGGGCGCAGAGGCTGGCGAGGTGATGATTTCGACCACGTCGCCGTTCTTGAGCTCGGTACGCAGCGGTACCTGCTCGTTGTTGATTTTTGCAGCCGTGGTGCGGTCGCCCACGTTGCTGTGGATGGCGTAGGCAAAATCCACGACCGTGGCGCCGCGCGGCAACGCCATGATCTGGCTCTTGGGTGTAAAGACATAGACTGCGTCGGGGAACAGGTCCACCTTGACGTGGTCCCAGAACTCGGCCGCATCGCGTGTTTCGTTTTGTATGTCGAGCAGGGATTGCAGCCATTTGGTGCCCAGCCGTTCGGATGCGGTGCCATGGGCGTCCTGAGCCTTGTACAGCCAATGCGCTGCCACACCCGCCTCGGCAACCACATGCATCTCGTCGGTGCGCATCTGGAACTCTATGTTCACCCCCGATGGTCCTACCAGCGTTGTGTGCAATGACTGGTAGCCATTGAGCTTTGCAATGGCAATGTGATCCTTGAACTTGCCGGGTACAGGCTTGTACATCTGATGGAGCACGCCCAGCGCGGTGTAGCAGTCCGTCACGGTGGGCACAATGACGCGAAAGCCGTAGATGTCGGTGACCTGTGCGAAGCTAAGGTGCTTGTGGGCCATTTTTTGATAGATGGCGTACAAGGTTTTTTCTCGGCCCGCCAGGCGGACTTTCATTCCGATTCGCGAAAATGCTGCGTCGACCTCTGCCTGGACCTTTTGGACCAGATCGCGCCTTCGATTGCGAGACTTGTTCACTGCCTTGAACAGGGTGGCATACCGCCAGGGGTGTAGGTGGCGGAATGCAAGGTCCTCTAATTCGCGATAGGTCTGGTTCAGGCCTAGACGATGCGCGATGGGCGCATAGATTTCAAGTGTTTCCGATGCGATGCGGCTCCATTTGCTGCGCGGTATGTCGGACAGCGTACGCATGTTATGGGTGCGGTCTGCCAGCTTGATGAGGATCACGCGCACGTCGCGAGCCATGGCCAGCAACATTTTGCGGAAAGACTCGGCTTGGTTTTCTTCGCGTGTATTGAACTGCAGCTTGTCGAGCTTGGTCAATCCGTCAACCAGCTCGGCGACTGGCAGTCCAAAGCGGTCGATGAGGTCCGCTTTGGTGACGCCGCAGTCTTCCATGGCATCGTGCAGGAGCGCAGCCATGAGCGCCTGCGCGTCGAGTTTCCAGGTTGCGCACTGGGCCGCAACGGCAATCGGGTGGGTGATATAGGGTTCGCCGCTGCTGCGCAGCTGGCCTAGGTGCGCTTCGTCTGCGAAACGGTAGGCTTGGCGCACTTGCTCGATGCTGTGGGCGTCGAGGTAGTCGAGGCTGTCCGTCAGTGCGGCGAAGCTGGCGGCCGCCGCATTAGCCGCCGCGGCCGCCGCAGACAGGCTGCCGCCAACCGGGATGGGCGTTTCTCCGGAGCGCGCAGTCGTGGCTGAGGGTGAGTTGAGCACCGCGTTCATTCCGTAAATGTAGCGCGCAAGAGGATCCCTTCGTCCAAGTAAAAAAAAAGCACCGCATGCGCGGTGCCATTTCCGTGGAAGGATTTTCCCGGTGATGCTTTAACCAGGAACCTTCTTGAGCATCTCCAGGCCCACCTTGCCATCGGCGATTTCGCGCAGGGCGGTGACGGCGGGCTTGTTACGGCTTTCGATGCGGGGCGCGTGGCCCTGGCTGAGCATGCGGGCGCGGTACGTGGCGGCCAGCACCAGCTGAAAGCGATTAGGGATTTTTTCCAGACAGTCTTCTACGGTGATGCGTGCCATCGTCTTGCTCCGGGGAATCAGGTGATATTTAACGACTGAAAGGTGTCGGCTCGGGCGCGGCGCTGGGCTGCGTATTTGAGTCGCTGGGCGTGAACAACCGCTTTCAGATCGAAAAGGGCGCGTTCGAACAGCTCGTTGATTATAACGAAGTCGAATTTGCTCACTTGCGCCATCTCGGTCGCAGCATTTCTCAGGCGTACTTCGATCACCTCGGGGGAGTCCTCCCCCCTCCTCTCCAGGCGGGAGCGAAGCTCTTCCCAGCTAGGCGGCAGTATGAACACCAGGATGGCATTGGCAAAGGCCTCGCGGATCTGCAGGGCGCCCTGAAAGTCGATCTCCAGGATCACGTCGGAACCCTGGGCGATGCGTTCTTCGATGGCTTTCTTGGATGTGCCATAGCGGTTGCCGTGCACCACAGCCCATTCGACAAACGCTTCGCCCTCGATCATGGCGTCAAACTCGGATTGGGAGGCGAAGTAATAGTCGCGCCCGTGCTTTTCCTGGCCTCGCGGCGCTCGGGTGGTGTGCGAGATCGACAGGTGGACATGCGAGTCGAGCTCAAGCAGGGCCTTCACCAGGCTGGATTTGCCAGCGCCGCTCGGGGCCGCCACAACGATGAGATTTCCAGGGTAGTCCATATTAAATAGGGCTCAACGCTACCAAAACATGAGCTTATTCGATGTTTTGCACTTGCTCGCGCATCTGTTCGATCAGGACCTTCATGTCGACACTTAGGCGCGTGAGGTCCAGCGCGGCCGACTTGGAGCCTAGCGTGTTGGCCTCGCGGTGCAGTTCCTGGATGAGAAAGTCCAGGCGCTTGCCCACCTCGCCGCCCTTCTTGAGCAGCCGCTCGATCTCGTCCAGGTGCGAATCGAGCCGGGTGATTTCTTCTGCAACGTCGATGCGGATGGCAAAGGCCGTGGCCTCGGTCATGGCGCGGTCTCTGGCGACTTCGGGGGGGGTGGCGCCGTCGGTCAAGGCCATGGCCTCTTTCCAGCGGTCCATGAAGCGCTGGCGCTGCTGTTCTACGAGCAGTGGAACCATTGGCGTTGCCTGCTGTGCCAGGCTGCGCAACTGTTTGACGCGGTCCAGCAGCATGGTGGTCAGGCGCTTGCCCTCCCGTTCGCGGGCGGAAATCGGCGCATCCAGGGCCTCCTGCGCTAGGTCAGGCAATGCTGAACTCCAGTCTTCAGTGCCGGTCTGGGCGTTGGCACACAGACGCAGGACGTCTGCCACCGAAAGTGGTGCGGCGCCGGGCAGCCAGGCCCGCACGGAATCCTGCAAGGTATTGAGTCGTTGCAGCACGCGGGCTGGTGGGTCTGGCAGTACGTTACCGTCGTCGCTTTCGATGGTTGCGCGTAACTCCACCTTGCCGCGTTTGAGTTGCGCAGTCAGCATGGTGCGCAAGGTGGGCTCCATGGCGCGCAGTTCATCGGGAAGGCGCAAGGAAAGGTCCAGGAACCGGC
>JBKCTS010000056.1:0-4005 GCA_046318695.1 Acidovorax sp. | reverse complement strand
GCTGGGTGTTGTGCAGGGGTGGGCATGTGCCTGTAAAGCCGTTCAGGCTAGGCTTGTCGAAGCCTTGCGCGGCGCTTGGGCACGCTCAGTGTGAACGGTTCAGGGGGTGCGTGCCGATCCATGATGGCTCATGCGGCCTGCCGCATCTCGTGCAGCACTTGCGCGGATGGCGGGCGCACGCCGCGCCACAGGGCGAACGCCTCTGCCGCCTGCTCCACCAGCATGCCCAGGCCGTCGCGGGGCACGGCACCGTGGCTTTGTGCCCAGCCCAGAAAGCCCTCTGCCGCGGGGCCGTACATCATGTCGTAGGCCAGGCTGCCCGGGCGCAGCACGGTGGCTGGCACGGGCACCTCGGCACCAGCCAGGCTGCTGGCCGTGGCATTGATAATGACATCAAAATTTGCCTGTAGCGCTTGCGGTGCAATGGCTGATAGCTCTGCTTTTTGTAGCGAAGCCAGTGCGCTGTGCGACGCAACCAAGGCCTGCGCCTTGGCCACGGTGCGGTTGGCAATGGTGATGTGGCGGGCCCCGGCCTCCAGCAGCGGGCCCAGCACGCCCGCAGCCGCGCCCCCCGCGCCCACCAGCAGCACGCGCGCGCCCTGCAGGCTGACCCCTGCGTTGCGGGTGATGTCGGCCACCAGGCCCAGGCCGTCGGTGTTGTCGGCGTAGATGCCGCCGTCGGGCTGAAAGACCAAGGTGTTGGCTGCGCCAGCCAGGCGCACGCGTTCGCTGCAGTGCGTGGCCAGCGCTGGCGCCTCGAATTTGAACGGCACGGTGACGTTGCAGCCGCGCCCGCCCTCGGCCACAAACGCGCGCACGCCCTCGGCAAAGCCGTCCAGGGGGATCAGGCGGCGTTCATAGCGGATGGGCTGGCCGGTCAGCTCCGCAAAGCGGGCATGGATGGCGGGCGAGCGGCTGTGGGCGACCGGGTTGCCCATCACGCAGTACAGGTCGGCAGGGGAGTTCATCGGCTATGTGCTGCGTGCATCGCTGCGTTCGATCTATCAGAACCGGTCGGGTTGAGCCCTTCGCCAGGCCCGGGGCAGGCTTGTCGAAGCCTCTCTCGGCGTTTCGACTGGCTCAGAGTGATCGGTTTTACATTGTTGAATGCGGGCTGGTCACAGGGGTTACCTCACACTGGTCTCCAGCGTCTGGTCGCGCGTGAACTTGAAGCGCGCCACCATCGCAATCTGGTCGGCCTTCTTGCGCATCTCGGCGTCAAACGGACCAAAAGGCCCTGCGGCGCGGGCAATGGCTTCGGCACGCAGGTCCAGTGTGGCGTTGCCCGAACTCTGGACCACATCGGTTGCCAGCACGCGTCCGTCGTGGTTGACGGTGACGATCATGGTCAGCTCGCCGTACAGTTTTTTGCCGCCCTTTTCGGGAAAGTTCTCGGTGCCCTTGTCCTCCACCTTGCGGCGCAGTGCGTCGTAGTAGACGGCATAGGACTCTTCGCGCGTGGCGGGGCTGATGTAGCGTTTTTTGGGACGGGAGTTTTCTTCGTTGATGCGCTTTTCGATCTCGGCCAGCAGCTTGACGAGTTGGCGGCGACGCTCCTGCTCGGACATCTGCGCGGTGTTCTGGCTGGCCTTGCGCGGGTCTGGCTCGGGCATGGTGGCGAGCTGCTGACGCAACTGGGTCAGCAACTGGGTTTGTTGCTCCTGGATGGCGTCGAGCTTGCGCTGTTGATCTTCAAAGTCGTCGCCAATGGCGGTGAGCGCCGAGTACGGCAGCGGGCTGGTGGCCCGGCCCTTGACCGCATCGCCGCCGCCCGCCAGGTTGGACTGCGCAATGGCCTGGGCCTTTTCGGGGCGTTCGTTGGACTTTGCGTTGACCAGGATGACCTCAAGCGGCGTGTCCTGGAACACGCGGTTGAAGCCTTCGGGGTCAATGAAACGCACCGAGATCAATGCGGCATGCAGCGCGGCCGACACCAGTAGCGCCACTTGCAGGGTGCTGAACGTGCGGAGAAAGGCGGGCATTTTCATCGAGGTTGGCGTGCGGGGGGCGGGTGCTTGGGGCTGCCGGATTATCCCAGTGCCGCGGCATCAGCCGCCAGCGGCGGGTGCTGCAACCGGCTCGGCGTCGGCCATGTCCACCGCAATGGCGATCGGTCCGGCCACGGCGTCGTCGTCCTCGGCGTCGTCCATCACGGGGCCGTCGTCGCCGCGATCGGCCGGGTCGTCCAACCGCTCGATCACGGTGCCTTGGAGGTCCAGCGTGATTTCGTCCACCTCGCCCAGCCTCACTTTCAGGCGTGCGCCGCGCGGCAGGTTCTGCGCACCCAGCACCGGAAAGACCAGCGGAATGTCATCCGCCCGCACCAAAAAGCTGCCGGCCGGGCCTTCCTTGAAGACGGTGGCGTTCAGCTCGGTGATGCCGTTTTGCTCCACGTACTTCAGCGTCCAGAAGCGCTCCATGCCTGCCTGGTAGCCGTTGTAGGCGCTGTAGGCCGCGTCAAAGCTGCTGATGATGGAAAAGAGGTCGGCGTCTTTGGGCTTGAAGGGCGCGGCCAGCGCGGCGGTGGCGCCATGGCGCGCGCAGGCAATGATTTGCCACTGGTTGACCAGGTCGGTGTAGCGGCGCAGGGGGGATGTGGCCCAGGAATACGCTTTGACGCCAATGCCCGCATGCGGCAGTGCCTTGGTGCCCATGCGCACCTTCACGCCGGGCGCCATGCTGGCCTGGCTGCGGTAGATGCCGGGCACGCCCAGCTCGGCCATCCAGCCGCCCCAGGTGCTGTTGGCCACGATCATGGCTTCGGCCACGATCAAATCGAGCGGCGCGCCGCGCTGGCGCACGCTGATGTGCACCTGCTCGTGGCCCGTGGGCTCGGCACCGTGGTTGCCCACCAGGCGGAAGTTGTAGTCCGGCCGGTTGAAGTTCTCGGGCTTGCCGCGCACCACTTCGCGGCGGGCTTTGAGTTCTTTGGCCAGGCGGTACAAAAATGATAGCTGCGGGCGCAGATCAGACAAGCGTGGAGGGGTGTTTTGGTGCTCAAGCGTGGGGTTGGTGAGCCATGCTTCGGTCACCAGGCTGTCGAGCTGGTCGTGGCGCAGGTTGGCGGCTACGTGCACGCGTTCGATTTTGGTCTCTGAGGCTTTGAATTCCAGCGTGGCCTCGTCCATGGTCACGTACAGCGACACGGCGGGGTTGGCACGGCCCTCATCCAGCGTATAGGTCTGCACCACGTCGTCGGGCAGCATGGTGATCTTGTAGCCCGGCATGTACACGGTGGACAGGCGGGCGCGGCCGATCTGGTCGATGGCGCTGCCGGGCTCAATGGCCAGGCCTGGCGCGGCGATGTGGATGCCCAGCACCACGGTGCCAGTGCCCAGGCCCTGCACCGACAGCGCATCGTCGATTTCGGTGGTCTGCGAATCGTCGATGGAGTAGGCCTGGGCGGGCGACAGCGGCAGCTCGCCCGCCATGGCTGGGGCCGTGAGGGCCGGAAAGCCCGTGCCCTTGGGGAAGTTCTCGAACAAAAAGCGCTTCCAGTGGAACTGGTAGGCCGAGTCGATGGCCCCGGCTTTTTGCAGCAGCTCGAGCGGCGCGGTGTGCGTGGCGCGGCTGGCCTCGACCACGGCCTTGTACTCGGGCGCGTTCTTGTCGGGCTTGAACAAAATCTTGTAGAGCTGCTCGCGGATGGGCTGCGGGCATTCGCCCCGGCCCAGGGCGGCGGCCCATTCGTCGATTTGCGCCAGGATGGCCTTTTTCTTCTCGATGGCGGCCAGTGCCTGCTGCAGGATTTCGGCCGATGCCTACTTGAACCGGCCCTTGCCCGCGCGGCGGAAATAGTGGGGCGCGTCGTGCAGGCGCAAAAGTGCTCCGGCCTGCTGCGCCAGCGTGGCGTTGTCAGAAAAGTAGTCGCGCGCCAGGTCGGCAAAGCCGAACTCGTCTTCGGGGGCGAACTCCCAGGCCAGGTCCAGCTCGATGGATTCGGCCACGCCCTGTGCCTGGGCCATGAATTCGGCCGGTGCCGGTTTTTCAAACCTGATGAGGATA
>JBKCTS010000055.1:0-5043 GCA_046318695.1 Acidovorax sp. | reverse complement strand
GGTTTAACCCAGGGATTTTGAAATAAAAACACCCCCCCGCGCTTGATGCACACGCGTTAGCAGCTATTATTTTGATAGCATTCTAGGGGGCCGCTGGCGCCATGGCCCGCAGACCCGCCGGGGCTCAGACCAGCGTGATGGTCACGTCGATATTGCCGCGTGTGGCGTTGGAGTAGGGGCAGACCTGGTGGGCTGCGTCCACCAGCTTCTGGGCGGTGGCCTTGTCCATGCCGGGCAGGCTGATCGCCAGGCGGGCGGCAATGCCGTAGGCGTTCGGGATGGGGCCCAGGTCCACTTCGGCGTCGATGGACACGTCTTGCGGCACGGGGATGCCCATCTTGCCGCCCACTGCCTTCATCGCGCCGATGAAGCAGGCGGCGTAGCCCGATGCAAACAGCTGCTCGGGGTTGGTGCCGGTGCTGGAGGTGCCGGGCGAGGCCAGTTTGATTTCCAGGCGGCCGTCATCCGTCTTGGCAGCGCCATCGCGGCCACCTGTGACGTGGGCCTTGGCGGTGTACAGAACTTTTTCCAGTTGGGTCATGGTGTCTTCCTTGGATGTTGTTGCCCACAGGTGGGCGGGGGTGAATCGGTAGCGGGGTTGGGGCTGACGCAGCGCCATCATCGATGGGGGAGCTTGCCACGAAGTTCCTTGGGCGGGCCCGTGAGCGCTGCCCGCGCTGGCAGCGGCGCGGTCATGGCCCGGGGCTCAATAGCTGTAGACCCCCTGGCCGGTCTTGCGGCCCAGGCGGCCCGCCGCCACCATTTCCTTGAGCAGCGGGCAGGGGCGGTACTTGCTGTCGCCAAATTCCGCCAGGTACACATCCATCACGGCCAGGCACACATCCAGGCCGATCATGTCTGCCAGCGCCAGCGGGCCGATGGGCTGGTTGCAGCCGAGCTTCATTCCGGCGTCGATGTCCTCTGGCGTGGCCAGGCCTTCGGCCAGCACGAAGAAGGCCTCGTTGATCATGGGCACCAGGATGCGGTTGACCACGAAGCCCGGGGCGTTCTTGACCGTGATGGGGCTCTTGCCCAGCGCTTGGGCCAGGGCCTTCACGGCGTCGTGCGTGGCATCACTGGTTTGCAGGCCGCGGATGATCTCCACCAGCGCCATCATGGGCACGGGGTTGAAGAAGTGCATGCCGATGAACCGGTCGGCGCGGCTGGTGGCGGCGGCCAGCTTGGTGATGGAGATCGACGAGGTGTTGGACGCGATGATCACCTCGGGCGGCACGATGGCGTCAATCTGCTTGACGATCTTGAGCTTGAGCTCGTAGTTCTCGGTGGCCGCCTCAATGACAAGCTGCGCGGCCTGCAGGTCGTCGTAGCGGGTCGAGGTTGTGATGCGCGCCAGGGCAGCGTCCTTGTCGGCGGCGCTGATTTTTTCCTTTTTGATCAGGCGGTCCAGGCTGCCCGCCACGGTGGCCAGGCCTTTTTGCACGGCCGCGTCCGAGATGTCCACCATCACCACGTCGATGCCCGACACCGCGCACGCCTGCGCGATGCCGTTGCCCATGGTGCCCGCGCCGATGATGCCAACCGTTTGAATCGTCATATAGAGAGCTCTCTTCAAAGTGAAACAGACGGACCCGATGGTAAAGCGAATCGAACGCTCGTTCGGTTATGGTGGCCCGACACGGGCATCCATGGCCAGACCACAAGGGACAAAAAAGCATGTTTGACTACATCGTGATCGGCGGCGGCTCAGCCGGCTCGGTGCTGGCAGGGCGCCTGACCGAAGACCCCGCCGTGCGGGTGTGCCTGCTGGAGGCGGGCCCGGCCGATAGCAGCGTGTTCATCCACTGCCCGGCCGGGCTGGCCGTGATGGCCAGGTTCGAGCTCAACGGCTGGGGGCAGGGCACCACGCCGCAGCCCGCGCTGAACCACCGCCGTGGCTACCAGCCCCGTGGCAAGGTGCTGGGCGGCTCCAGCTCCATCAACGCCATGGTCTATGTGCGCGGCCAGCATGCCGACTACGACCACTGGGCCGCGCAGGGCACCCCCGGCTGGGGCTGGGCCGATGTCAAGCCGTACTTTCTGCGCGCCGAAAACAACGAACGCGGTGCGGACGACTGGCATGCCCAGGGGGGGCCGTTGAACGTGGCCGACCTGCGCTCGCCCAACCGTTTCAGCCTCCTGTTCACGCAGGCGGGTGTGCAGGCCGGGTACCCGCACAACGCCGACTTCAATGGCGCCACGCAGGAAGGCGTGGGCCTGTACCAGGTCACCCACAAAAATGGCGAGCGCCACAGCGCGGCCAAGGGCTACCTCACGCCCCACCTGGGCCGGCCCAATCTGCAGGTGGTCACGGGTGCGCGGGCTACGCGCATCCTGTTCGAGGGCCGCCGCGCCGTGGGTGTGGAATACCGCCAGGGCGGCAGCGTGCAGCGGGTGAAGGCGCAGCGCGAAGTGCTGCTCAGCGCGGGCGCGCTGCTGTCACCGCAGCTCTTGATGCTCTCCGGCATCGGGCCGGGCGCCCACCTGCACCAGATGGGCATTCCGGTGATGCACAACCTGCCCGGCGTAGGCGCACACCTGCACGACCACCCCGACATGGTGCAGGTGCTGGATGCCCCCAACCTGAAGGACCTGTTTGGGCTGTCTCTTGCGGGCATGGTCGCCACACTGCGCGGCATGGCCGAATGGCGCAGGCAGCGCACTGGAATGCTCACCACCAACTTTGCCGAGGCCGGGGGCTTCATCAAAAGCGCACCCGGCGAGCCGGTGCCCGACCTGCAACTGCACTTCGTGATCGGCAAGCTGGTGGACCATGGCCGCAAGACGCTGCTCGGCCACGGCTATTCGGCCCATGTGTGCCTGCTGCAGCCCAAAAGCCGCGGCAGCGTGAGGCTGGCCCACAGCGACCCCATGGCGCTGCCCCTGGTGGACCCGAACTTTCTGGCCGACCCCGACGACATGCAGCGCATGGTGCGCGGCTTCAGGCGGCTGCGCGAGATCCTGGCGCAGCCCGCCCTCGCGCAATTCGGTGCCCGGGAACTGCCCGCCACCGCGGGCGCGCAGACCGATGCCGAGATCCAGGCCGTCATCCGCCAGTACGCCGACACCATCTACCACCCGGTGGGCACCTGCCGCATGGGCCCCGGGCCGCTGGATGTGGTGGATGCCCAACTGCGCGTGCATGGCCTCGATGGCCTGCGCGTGGTGGACGCCTCCATCATGCCGCGCATCGTGAGCGGCAACACCAACGCGCCCACGGTGATGATTGCCGAGAAGGCGGTGGATTTGCTGCGCGCGGCGGCCTGAGCCGGGCTTGCCGGGGGCGGGGCAGTGCCCTCCCAGGACGGCGCAAGCACCCCGTCCGGGAAAAATTAAGCATTTTTAGGCCGGTTACGCGCGACGCTATTCGCTAAGATGCTATCTAACTTATAGCAAATCGGCGCAATGCCTTCAGCCCCGAAACCGGCGACGCGTCAACGCCAGCGCCAGCCAGAAGGCCCCCACTGTGGTCACCACCAGCACCGTGCCATGGCGCCAGGGCGCGTCGGGCCAGCGGTCCATGAACAGCGGGCGCACCAGCTCCACGGCATTGGTCAGGGGCAGCCAGTCTGAAATCGCGCGCACGATGGGCGGCAGCTGATCGCGCGGGAAGAACACGCCCGACAGGAACATCATCGGCGTGAGCACCAGCGTGAAGTAGTACGTGAAAAAGTCGTAGCCCTTTGCCAGCGCGTTGAAGATGAGCGCGATGCTGGCAAACATGACGCCCACAAACAGCAGCACCGGCCACGCCACCAGCAGCTTGGGGCTGTGGCTGATGCCCAAAGCCAGCATCACGCCCAGGATGGCCGTCACGGTGAACAGCGCCTTGAAGGCGGCCCACAGCATCTCGGCCAGCACCACGTCATCGAGCCGCACCGGCGCGTTCATGATGCCGTCCCAGGTTTTTTGCACATGCATGCGCGAGAACGCCGAGTACAGCGCCTCAAAGCTCGCGGCGTTCATGGCGCTCATGCAGATGGAGCCACTGGCCAAAAACAGGATGTAAGGCACCGGCTCGCCCTGCACCGTGATCTGCCCCACCAGCGCGCCCATGCCGTAGCCAAACGCCACCAGCCACATCAGCGGCTCGGCGATGTTGCCCACCAGGCTGGGGAGGGCCAGCTTGCGCCAGACCAGCAGGTTGCGCAAAAAGACGGGCCAGCAGCGGGTGGACAGGCTGGGCGCGCGCCATACGGAGTCGGGTAGGGGGGCTGCGGCGTGAACCGCGGTGTCGGACGTGGCTTGCATGGGCGCTATTGTGCGGTGTGTGTCGGGTGCGTGCGGCACCGAACCCGGGCACGGCCATTGCTTGCTAAACGGGCATGGCTGCCAACGTTCTTCATCTTCCCGCGGGCCAGACCGCTTTGTGGCAGCACCGCCTGGACCTGATGCTCGCATCCACCGGCGAAGGCGTCTTCGGCGTGGACCTGGCCGGCAACTGCGTGTTCATCAACCGCGCGGGCGCACAGATGATCGGCTTTGCGGCCGACGAGGTGATGGGCCGCAACATGCATGCGCTCACCCACCACTCGCACGCCAATGGCAGCCCGTATGCCGACAGCGACTGCCCCATCTTCAACGCCTTTCGCGCCGGGCTGCCCTGCCGGGTGGATACCGAGGTGTTTTGGCGGCGCGATGGCTCGTCGTTCGCGGTGGAGTATTCCAGCCACCCCATCGTCGAGGGCGATACGGTGCACGGCGCGGTCATCACCTTCGTGGACATCACCGGGCGCAAGCAGGCGGCCGATGCTCTGCAGCGCGCGCACGACGACCTGGCCCGCGCCAACGACGAGCTGGAGCAGCGCGTGGCCCAGCGAACCGCAGAGCTGTCCAGCGCCCTGGCCCAGCTGCGCGAGCTGTCGGCCTATTCCGAGCAGGTGCGCGAAGAGGAGCGCACCCGCATCGCCCGCGAGGTGCACGACGAGTTGGGCAGCCTGCTGGTGGCGCTGAAGATGGACGTGAACTGGCTGCACAAGCGCCTGGGCGAGCAGGAGGGCCGCACCGCCGAGGCGGCGGGCGACATGCGCACACAGATGCGCTGCA
>JBKCTS010000054.1:0-9049 GCA_046318695.1 Acidovorax sp. | reverse complement strand
GGTTCTCAAGTGGTTGCGACGAACATCCACTTTGGCACTTTGATGCCGTTACCGCGAGGCCCCACCCCGTGTCGGGTCATAGGCCTACGCATTCAACGGCGGTGTAGGTGGAGACGTCCATGCCATCTGCATAACCCTCGTGAGGATGCGCCGGTGCGGATCGGGATAGGCCACAAGGCGCTTTTTGCAGCCAATAGCATGGCTATTGGCAAGAAAAGCAACGCCGTGGACTGCCCGAGCCCGCGCCAGCGCAGACCGCAGGGAGTTATGCAGAGGTTCCCTAAGCCCCATGGGGCTGCGGGTGCCGCCCCCATGCAAGCCGCCTGTGCCAGCCGGGGCGGCGCGTCACGGCATCAGGCGGGTGCCCCAAAGTTGCGCGTCAGTGATTCGGCCACGCAGGCGGGCTTGTCGCTGCCCTCGCGCTCCACGGTGACCAGCCAGGTCATCTGCATACCGTCCGGCGCGATGGGCTCTGCCGCTTGCAGCGCAAGGCAGGCGCGCAGGCGGCTGCCCACGGGCACCGGCGACGTGAAACGCACACGGTTGAGGCCGTAGTTCACGCCCATGCGGGCCCCTTCAATGCAAATACCCATCTCGAAAAATCGCGGGATCAGGGACAAGGTGAGAAAGCCGTGCGCGATCGGCACGCCAAACGGCCCGGCCTTGGCACGTTCAGGGTCCACATGGATCCACTGGTGGTCGCCCGTGGCCTCCGCAAACAGGTCCACCTGTTCCTGGGTGATGGTGATCCAGTCGGTCACGGCGACCTGCTGGCCCACGCAGGCAGTAACTTCAGAGTAAGAGCGAAAGGTTTTCATGGGCGCAATGTAGCGCCCGCTGGCGGGCTGCAATGTCGGCCGGGCGACAGGCGTGATCCGCTGCTGTGGGCAGCCCCACGCATCGCGGGATCCGTCCGGCGCATCGGTCAGGCATCAAGCCAGGTGCAGATGTTCTGCCACTGCTCCAAGTCGCGCGCCACGCGGCCGGGCGTCACGTCAAAGAGCGTGAGGCCGTGCGCGGCCAGGTGGATGTAGTTTTGGGTGTCGCGCAGGTAGCCCAGCACCGGAAACCCCAGCGTGTCCACGAAATGGTGGAGTTGCTCGGCGGCTTTGGTGCGCGCATCGACCCGCATGCCCACAATGCCGATCTGCACGCCCGCCGCATGGCGGTGCTCGGCCAGCTTGTTGAGGAAACTGCGCGTGGCAAAGATGTCGAACACGCTGGGCTGCAGCGGCACGATGATCTTGTCGGCAAGCTTGAACACGTCGCTCATCCGCCAGCCATGCAGGCCCGCTGGCGTGTCGAGCACCGCATGGGTCGCTTCACGCGGCGGGCGGGAGATCACATCTGCCGAAGCGTCCCACGCTCCAATGGGGCGCGCTGCGGCCGGACGCAAGCCCAGCCAAAGGCGGGCCGACTGCTGCGGATCGGTATCGCCCAGGACGACAGGATGGCCGCGGCTGGCGTAGTAACCCGCAACGTTGGTGCACAGCGTGGACTTGCCCACGCCCCCCTTCGGATTGGCGACAACAACGACTGGCATGACAACCTCCCGGAAATCAGAGCATGCACGAAAAAACGATTCAAAAAGACCTTGAGCGCCTTATTTTACGGCCTATGAAGCTATGTTTTTTGTAGCTAGCGACGCTCATGCGCGCTGGCCGCCGCGCTTGACGAACCACGGCGTCGCGCCCACGGCCGTCCGCAACCCGCCGAACACGGGGTTGCACACCCGCAACGCAGATGCACTGCGCATCAGACAACGCAGGGCGCTGCTCCCCCGCAGCGCAACCGTGCATCACCGCCATGTCCACCGCCACGTTGCTGGCGGCCATCCTGGTCGGCTTTGTGGCTGCCAAGGCGGCGATCTATGCGCTGGCCAGGGTGATGGGCATACCGCGCCAGGAGCGCCAGAAGGCCGCTGCCCGCAGCGCCGCCGGGCGTGGTCTGTCCAGGTGATGAACCGCCGCGCGATGGCAGCGCCTGCAACCACGAAAGCGGCGATGCATATCGCAGCCCTGCGGTGACGCCCGACAGCAGAAAAAGCGACCGAAACATGCCGTAGCGCCCGCTTCACATGCACGAAATGCTGTTTTTCAAACATCACTTTTGACCAGCCAACCGAGCAGCAGCCAGCCAGGCCTCACGGGCACAATCAACGCCATGGACCCGATCATCTCTATCAGTTGGATCAACACCCTGCGCACCCTGCTGGAGGTGGCTGCCACGGTGGCGTTTGCGCTGTCGGGCGTGATCGTGGCGGCGCGCAAACGGCTCGATGCCGTGGGCGTGTGCGTGGTGGCCTTTGTGGCAGCCTTTGGCGGTGGCACCCTGCGCGACCTGCTGCTGGACCAGCGGCCCTTCTTCTGGATACGGCACACCGAGTTCGTGTGGGGCATTTAGGCGCTGTGCATTGCCGCCATGCTGTTCATGCGGCAGCGGCATTTTCAGCCCACCGAGCGGGCCATGCTGCTGCCGGACGCCATTGGGCTGGGCCTGTTCGCTGCGGTGGGGGTCGATATCTCGATCGCCATCGGCATGCCACCCATCATCGCCGTGATGATGGGCGTGATCACGGGGGTGTTCGGCGGCGTGCTGCGCGATGTGCTTTGCAACGAGGTGCCCCAGGCCTTTAGCGACCACCGGCCCTATGCCCTTTGCGCCTTTGCCGGCGGCTGGGCCGATATTGCCCTGCGCCAGTTGCAGGCCCCCGCGTGGTCCACGCTGATCACCTGCGTGGTCGTCACGGCCGGGCTGCGGGGGCTGGCGCTGTGGCGCAATTGGGAGCTGCCAGCCTGGCGCGTGTAGCGGGCCCTTGTCGAGCCCGCGTGGCTGTCTAAGCCCGGCAATGCGGGCGGCCCAAGCCTTCAGCACCCGGTGGCACTTGCAGACCTGAGCCCCCGCCAGGGAACGCTCAGGCGCTCAGACGCGCTCCAGGATCAACGCAATGCCCTGGCCCACGCCAATGCACATGGTGCACAGCGCGTACTTGCCAGCGTGCTCGTGCAGGCGGTTCACAGCGGTGGTCACCAGGCGGGCACCGCTGGCGCCCAGCGGGTGGCCCAGCGCAATCGCGCCGCCCCAGGCATTCACGCGGGCGTCGTCGTCCTTGAGGCCCAGGGCGCGCAGCACGGCCAGGCCCTGTGCGGCAAAGGCTTCGTTCAGCTCGATCACATCCATGTGGTCGATGGTCAGGCCCGTCTGCGCCAGCACCTTTTGCGTGGCCGGCGTAGGGCCAAATCCCATGATGCGCGGGGCCACGCCCGCCGTGGCCATGCCCACCACACGGGCGCGGGGCTTGAGGCCGTATTGGGCGGCACAGGCTTCGCTGGCCAGCAGCAGCGCGCAGGCCCCGTCGTTCACGCCGCTGGCGTTACCTGCCGTGACCGAGCCGTCCGGCCGCACCACACCCTTGAGTTTGGCCAGCGCTTGCAGGCTGGTTTCGCGGGGATGCTCGTCCTGGCTGACGATGATGGCGTCGCCCTTTTTCTGCGGAATATGCACGGGCACGATCTCCCGCGCCAGGTGGCCTGCCTTGATAGCGGCCACGGCATTGAGCTGGCTGCGCAGGGCCATCCGGTCCTGGGCTTCGCGCTCGATGCGGAAGTCCACCGCCACGTTCTCGGCGGTCTCGGGCATGGAATCGACGCCGTGCTTTTCCTTCATCAGCTTGTTGATAAAGCGCCAGCCGATGGTGGTGTCATACACCGCGTTGCTGCGGCTGAAGGCCGATTCGGCCTTGGGCATGACGAACGGTGCGCGGCTCATGCTTTCCACGCCGCCTGCAATCATCAGCCCCGCTTCGCCGGACTTGATGGCGCGCGCGGCGCTGCCCACCGCATCCAGGCCCGAGCCGCACAGGCGGTTGACGGTAGCGCCGGGCACGTTGATGGGCAGGCCCGCCAGCAGGCTGCTCATGCGGGCCACGTTGCGGTTGTCCTCACCGGCCTGGTTGGCGCAGCCGTAGATCACGTCAGTCACTGCGGCCCAGTCCACGCCGGGGTTGCGCTCCATCAGCGCCCGGATGGGGACGGCGCCGAGGTCGTCGGCCCGCACGCTGGACAGGGCGCCCCCGTAGCGGCCAAAGGGTGTGCGAATGGCGTCACAGATGAAGGCTTGGGGTTGGCTCATGGGTGTCTCCTCGGGTCTGAAATGGAAGGCGGTCAGGCGGCCGGGCGGATGGGCAGGCCCACCAACTGCTCCAGCGTGGCCAGCGAAAGGCCGGGCACGAGGTCGATGAGTTCCAGCCCGTTGGGCGTGCAGGCCAGCGTGCACAGATCGGTGTAGATGCGCTTGACGCAGGCGACGCCTGTGAGCGGGTAAGTGCACTGCGTGACGATCTTGCTGGCGCCCTGCTTGGTGAGCAGGTCCATCATCACCCAGGTTTGCTTGGCGCCAATCGCCAAATCCATGGCGCCACCCACAGCGGGAATGGCCCCCGCCTCGCCCGTGCTCCAGTTGGCCAGATCGCCCCTGGCCGACACCTGGAAGGCCCCCAGCACACAGATATCCAGGTGACCGCCGCGCATCATGGCAAAGCTGTCGGCGTGGTGAAAATATGCACCTCCGGGCAGCAGCGTCACCGGCTGCTTGCCAGCGTTGATGAGGTCGTAGTCCTCCAGTCCCGCGTCGGGCGCCGGGCCCATGCCCAGGATGCCGTTTTCGCTTTGCAAAATGACTTCGCGGCCTGATGGGATGTGGTTGGCCACCAGCGTGGGTTGGCCGATTCCCAGGTTGACGTAGGCGCCGTCGTGGATATCCTGCGCCACTCGCTTGGCCAAGTCTTCCTTACTACGCTTTTGATAGCTGTTCATGATATGTGTCCTGCGCTTTCGGCCGGTTTACGCCGATTTCTTGAATCCGCCAGCCTGGGTGGCCGTGCGCTCGATCTTCACGACCTGGCTCACGTAGATGCCGGGCGTGACGATGGCTTCAGGGTCCAGTGCGCCCAACTCCACCACGTCGTGCACGGTGGCGATGGCGGTCTTTGCGGCGGTGGCCATCACCGGGCCGAAGTTGCGGGCCGACATGCGGTAGGTGAGGTTGCCCCAGCGGTCACCCTTTTCGGCCTTGATGAGCGCCACGTCGCCGTGGATGGGGTATTCAAGGACGTAGTGCTTTCCGTTGATCTCCCGCGTTTCCCTGGGCGAGCCGTCGGGGTTGCACGCCAGTTCGGTGCCGTAGCCGGTGGGGCAAAAGAAGGCGCCGATCCCAGCACCGGCTGCGCGCAGGCGCTCGGCCAGATTGCCCTGCGGCACCAGTTCGAGTTCCAGCTTGCCGCTGCGGTACAGCCCGTCAAAGACCTGGCTATCGGCCTGGCGCGGGAAGCTGCAGATGATCTTGCGCACCCGCCCTGCCTTGAGCAGCGCGGCGAGTCCCTGCTCACCATTGCCCGCGTTGTTGTTCACCACCGTCAGGTCGCGCGCGCCCTGGGCAATCAGGCCGTCGATCAGCTCGCCGGGGATGCCCGCTGTGCCGAAACCGCCAATCAGAACCGTGGCACCATCCTTGACGCCCGCCAGGGCCTGTGCCGCTGAATCCGCCAATTTGTTGATCATCGAAAACCGCCTTCCCAAGAAGTGATGAACCGAAAGCCCCGGCCTTGTGCAGCACCACGCCACACCAGCGAAGCACGTTCGCCCCGTTTGTTCGTATTACGAACATTTGTTCGCTCTTAGAATTATAATTCCATCATCCATGAATCTCCAAGCCCCCCCTTCGCAAGACCCCAAACCCGGTGACAGCTACGTGCAATCCTTTGCGCGTGGGCTGGAGGTGATTCGCTCGTTCAGCGCGCGCACGCCGCAGCAGACGCTGAGCGCGGGTGCCGCGCAAACGGGCCTGACCCGCGCCGGTGCGCGCCGCATCCTGCTGACCTTGCAAACCCTTGGTTATGTGGAAAGCGACGGCAAGCTGTTTCGCCTGACGCCGCGCATCCTCGATTTGGGGTTTGCGTACCTGTCGTCCCTGCCGATCTGGAACCTGGCCGAGCCCGTGATGGAAGACCTGGTGGAACAGGTGCGCGAGTCGTCCTCGGCCGCCGTGCTCGACGGGCTGGACATCGTGTACGTGCTACGCGTACCCACCCACAAGATCATGCGCACCAACCTGGGCGTGGGCTCGCGCCTGCCCGCA
Source organism: Acidovorax sp. (assembly GCA_046318695.1). Taxonomy (GTDB): domain Bacteria; phylum Pseudomonadota; class Gammaproteobacteria; order Burkholderiales; family Burkholderiaceae_C; genus Acidovorax. The sequence goes on along the minus strand of JBKCTS010000054.1, from coordinate 2,914 downwards.
TGCTGGACGTCCATGGGGCGCGTGCTGCTGGCGGCGCTTGCCGATGACGAGCTCAAGGCCCGGCTGGCCGAATATCCGCTGCAGCAATTCACCGAATACACGGCACCGGACCTGCCCACGCTGCTCGAGCGCATTCGCCAGGCACGCACGCAGGGCTGGTGCCTGGTCAACCAGGAGCTCGAAGAAGGGCTGATCTCCATCGCCGCGCCGCTGAGCGACCGCAGCGGCCGCACGGTGGCGGCACTGAACATCAGCGGCCAGGCCAACCGCACCAGCGCGCAGATGATGCAAGAGACACTGCTGCCCGCGCTGCTGGGTGCGGCACGCACCGTCTCGCGCATGATGGGTGCGCCGCGCGGCTGACGCCCCGTGGGCCTTGAGACCCAGGGCCTGCGAGAGCCCAGCGCCATCACGCCCACCCAGGCTCACCCACTGCGAAACCACCCCTGGGCACGGGGGTTGCGCGCGTGGATTCAGGGCTGCCACCAGGGCCCACGGCCCGTGCTACGCTGTGCCCCCATGTTCAGCCCCTCGCAAGCCGATGTGCGCCGCTTCCTGTGCGGCGTGCACACCAAGTCCCGAAGCGGCGCCCCCATGCAAGCCATCGAGACGCTGGCCAGCCTGTGGATCGCCGAGCACCCCCAATACCACCCCGACCTGTCCGATGCCGACGCCGCCGTGGCGCGCAACTACGACGAGACGCCGGGGCAAACCAACCCCTTCCTGCACCTGTCGATGCACCTGTCGATCAGCGAGCAGTGCAGCATCGACCAACCCCGCGGCATCCGCCAGGCGGTAGAGCTGCTGGCCAAGCGGCTTGATTCACTGCACGACGCACACCACGCGGCCATGGAGTGCCTGGGCCAGATGCTGTGGGACAGCCAGCGATCCGGTCGCCCGCCCGACGGTGAGGCCTACGTGGCTGCTGTGCAGCGGCGCGCCACGCGCGACTGAGCCCTTGCCCGCCCCCGCTGCCCCAGGCCGTGCGGGGGCGGCGGGTGCGCGGCCCGGTCAGCGCCGAAGGTCTTGTGGCCATGCCCGGGCACGCTGCGCGCTTTGTTTGCACAATGCGCGCTTTGCGGCTTTCACGATTGCACCATGCACCCCCCGATTCCTGCACAGCGCCCCGTGTCGGTCACCTGCCTCGGCTACGGTGGGCTCATTCCCTTTGTGGCGTTGGCGACCGCCTGCCTGGCGTGGCCAGCGTTGCGCGCCACCTGGTGGGTGCCCGCACTCCTGGGCTATGGCGCTGTCATCCTGAGCTTTGTCGGTGCACTGCACTGGGGCTTTGCCATGACGCTGCCCGACATGCCGCTGCGCCAGCGCCATGCCTGCTTCGCCTGGAGTGTGGTGCCAGCGCTTGTGGCCTGGCCTGCCCTGCTGGTGCCGCCAGCGGCCGGGGCCACGCTGCTCATCATTGGCTTTGCCGCGCATCTGGTGCAGGACTTCCGCTTGCAGCGCAGCGTCGTGCTCGCGCCCTGGTACCTGCACCTGCGCGTGCGGCTCACCAGCGTGGCCTGCGCCTGCCTCGCCCTGGGCGCCTGGACCAGCATGCGCTGAACAGCATGGCTGCGCCGTCGCACCCGCTGCCCTGCCGTCGCTGACATCCATCGCTGCGGAGCTTGCGCCCGCAGGTGCGTGCCCATGCTCGGCGCAAAAACACAAAAGCCCGCACAGGGCGGGCTTCGCAGGCCGCTCCCGGGGGAGCCGACCATAGGATATGCTGATCTCAGCGAAAACGCGACTGGCGCACCACGTGCAGGTCGCCTTCCACCGATCCGATGTAGTTGGCCAGGGCCTTGAGCTCAGCGTTGGTGAACTGCTTGGAGATACCGCCCATGACGGCGTTACTGCGGCCCAGGTTGGGATTACGCGCATCGGCCTTGTAGGCCTTGAGGGCCACGAGCAGGTAGTCCGCATGCTGGCCAGCGATTTTGGGATATGAGGGATCAATCGGCTTGGCGAAGTTGTCTCCATGGCACGACACGCAAGCGCCTTTCTTGAGCAACTCGGCCACCTGCACGCTCGGCTCACGCGATGGCTTTGCGGGCAGCTCGGTACCCGTCTTGCCATGCTGCTCGTAGTAGGCCGCCATGTCAGCGATGTCTTGCTCGCTCAGCGATGCTGCAATGCCGCGCATGGTGGGGTGCTTGCGCTCGCCCTTTTGATAGGCCACCAGCGCCGCCGCGATGTACTTGGCGTTTTGGCCGGAAATCATGGGCACCCGGTGCACTTCAGGAAAGCTCGCCTGATAGCCCTCAATACCGTGGCAACCGATGCACATGGCGATCTTTTGCTTGCCTGCTTCCACGTTGCCCTTGGCTTCCTGGGCATGGGACAAAGCGGTCACGGAAGCGACAGCCAAGGCAAATAGCGTGGTCAGCGTTTTGTTCATTTTGCGCGCACAATCTCGTGGAGGGTCAGCTCTGGGCTCTGAGTAGCCATCAATTATAGCCAGCGCCTGTCAAGCCCATTCATCATCCTTCCGGTGTTGCGCCCCATGAAATTCCAAGGATCCGAGAACTACGTCGCCACCCAGGACCTGATGCTGGCCGTCAACGCGGCCATCACGCTGCAGCGCCCGCTGCTCATCAAGGGCGAGCCAGGAACCGGCAAGACCATGCTGGCGGAGGAAGTCGCTCAGGCGCTGAAAATGCCGCTTTTGCAGTGGCACATCAAGTCCACCACCAAGGCCCAGCAGGGCCTGTACGAATATGACGCGGTCTCGCGCCTGCGCGATTCCCAGCTCGGCGACGAGCGGGTCAAGGACATCCACAACTACATCGTCCGCGGCGTGCTGTGGCAGGCCTTCGAGGCCGACAAGCCGGTGGTCCTGCTCATCGACGAGATCGACAAGGCCGACATCGAGTTTCCCAATGACCTCCTGCGCGAACTCGACCGCATGGAGTTCTAC